>JACCVM010000170.1 GCA_013698135.1 Euzebyaceae bacterium
CCCGCCAGTCCGATCCGCTTCTTGCTCTGCGCGACCATCTGGCCGCCTTCAGCGCGACCATCGCGGTGCCACCGGTCGAGCAAGTCCGCGATGAGGCCCTGCAAGCCTGGGCCAAGCGGGTGGCCGAGCGGCTGGAACTGCCACCGCGGGAGGGGCGGGTGCGGATCGACGGGACGCGCGTCCGAGGTGAGGAGCCGCGACCGGGTGCTCGGGTCCTGCAGCAACCGTTGGTGGCGGCCGCTCGGGAACGTCTGCTCGCTGGAGACGCTGGTGTGCTGCGTGTGGAGACAGCACCCCTGCCGCCGCGGACCACCGCAGGCGACGTGCGCCGAGCGGTTCGTCGGGCGCGGCGCGCCGTGTCGGCGCCGGTCACGCTGCGCCGCAACGGCGTCACGGCAACATTGCAGCGTGCGCAGATCGGCGACGCGCTCACCACACGGATTCGTGGCCGCGGCGAGCGTGCCGCGATCGTGATCGCCGTCGACCCCCGGGCGGTGCGCGACGCCATCGGCCGCGAGACCATGCGACGTTTCGCGTCCGACCCGGACAGTGCCACCTTCGCGGTCAGCGACGGCTCCGTGCAGGTGGTCGGCGGGCAGGTGGGCTTCTCCTACAACGCCGCCAAGGCGGCACGCCAGGTCAGGCGGGTGGCGTCGCGCCGCAGGCCGCGCAGTGCCGTCCTGGCGGGTGACATCACCCAGCCTCAGCGCACGCGCGCGGAGGCCGAGGCGCTGAACATCCGCCGGCAAGTCTCGTCCTTCACCACCTACCACGCCTGCTGTGAGAGCCGTGTCACCAACATCCATCGCATGGCCGACCTCGTCGACGGGGTCGTGATCGAGCCCGGCGAGACCTTCTCGCTCAACGGCTACGTGGGCGACCGCACGACGGCCAAGGGGTTCGTGGGAGGCGGAGCCATCCTCGACGGGGAGTTCGTGGAGCAGGTGGGCGGCGGGGTCAGCCAGTTCACCACCACGATGTACAACGCCGCCTACTTCGGCGGCTACGACATCGTGGAGCACAAGGCCCACTCCTACTACATCAGCCGCTACCCCGAGGGCCGTGAGGCGACCCTGAACTTCCCCACCGTCGACCTGAAGGTGGCTAACACCTCACCGCACGGGATCCTGGTGAAGACCTCCTACTCGGACACCTCGATCACCGTCAGCTTCTACGGCAAGAAGTGGGTGGAGGTGTCGACCACGACCGGTCCGCGCAGCAACCTGCAGGGTGGTGAGACGCAGTATCGGGAGAACGACAGCCTGCGGCGCGGCCAGGAGGTGGTCGTCCAAGAGGCGGGCGAGGGCTTCGACATCGTCGTGACTCGCACGCTGCGGTTCCCCGACGGCAGGGTCGAGACTGAGGAGGAGTTCACCCGCTATCTGCCCCAGCCTCGCATCGTCGAGCGCAACACCCGCAACACCCGCAACACCGGTGGGTGACAGCGGGGAAAAGAACGGGCCCCGGCGGGGGGAAGCCAGGGCCCGTTGCGACGAACGTCCAGTGCCGGGGGGGGCCGGGACGGACTGTGCGTCAGTCGCGTCGCAGACGCCATTGTGCCGTGCCACTGCCCTGTTGCACATCCCCCTGACGAGCGAAATTGCTCTCCCACATCTGGGATTTCTCCTCCCCCGGTCGGTGAGCTCCTTGCGCCAAGCGGGTGCCGTTGCGGACACTGCTGTCCGATAGCGCACCCGCTTCCCAGGTCCATGGGGCTCTCGCGCCAGGCGGGTGCCGTTGCGGACGCTGTGGTCCGAAGCCGCACCCACTCCCCTGGCCCACCGGCCCCTCGCGGTTGGCGGGTGCCGCTTCGGGCACCATCGACCCAAGGCGCACCCGGTCGCTGGCCCGTTCCCGTAGCCTGTCGCCTCCACGAGCATCGTTCGTCGCTGGTCTGAGAGGAGCGCGATGGAGTTGCCCACGTTCCTGGCGGACCATGAGCGCGCGGTCCGGTGGTCAACCGGCGCGAGCGACACTGTCAAGCCGCAGTTGGTCTTTCTCGGCCGGGGCGACCATGCTCTGGAGGTCGCGCTGGCCTCGGCGGACATCGTCGGCCGAACGC
>JACCVM010000173.1 GCA_013698135.1 Euzebyaceae bacterium
CGTGGCGCAGACCGTCGGCAAGGCGCTGCAAGCCGCCTACTCGCCGGCCAAGGTGGGACTGATGCTGGCCGGCCTGGAGGTGCCCCACACGCACCTGCACGTCGTGCCCATCGACGGTGTGCACGACCTGGACTTCGCCAACGCCGATCCGGACCCCGACCCAGCGGCCCTGGAGGCCGCCGCCGACCGGGTTCGCGAAGCGCTGCGAGAGCTGAGCGCCGAAGGTGTCGTCGATCGGTGAAGCTCGGCCTTGTCTTGTCCGGCGGCGGGTCCCGCGGTGCCTTCGAGGCCGGCGTCATCGCCGCGGTGGAGCAGGCCGGTCTGCGCCCGGCGGTCGTCTCCGGCACGTCGGCGGGCGCGCTGAACGCCGCGGGCATGGCCGCGGGGCTCGGCGCCTATGGGCTGGCGACATGGTGGGCTTCGATCGCGGACGCGCAGGTGTACCGGATGCGCCAGGACGTCTGGCGCCTGCTGCGGCCGGCGGGGTTGCTGGGGCCGGGCAACGTCGCCGAGCGCCTCCTACGCTCGGTCGGCTGGACCTGGCTGTGGGACATCACGCCGCTGCGCCGCACGCTCATCGCAGCGCTGGGCGGCGAACGCGTGCCAGTCCGCGACGATCTCGTCGTCGCGGTGTCAGCGGTAGAGGTGACCAGCGGTGAGCTGGTGCGCTTCGTCAGCGCCGAACCACCGTCCCGGCGCCGCAGTGATCGCTACCGCGCCGTCGCGCTCAACGTGGACCACCTGCTGGCCAGCGCGGCCGTTCCGCTGCTGTTTCGGCCCGCACGCGTGGACGGTGTGCTGCACTGGGACGGTGGGATCGTGGCGAACACGCCGATCGCACCTGCGCTGGCCTTCGAGCCGGACGCCGTGATTGTCGTCATGACGGCTCGGCGCGACCGGAAGCGTCCCGAGCCGGAAAGTCTCGCCGACGCGATCGGCCGCTACCTCGACGCCGTGCAGCGCTTCTCGCTGGAGGCCGACCTTGCCCGCGCGCGCACCATCAACGAGCTGGTCCGTTCGGCCCCGCAAGCCACGACCAAGCGTTTCGTCGACCTGCTGGTGGTGGAGCCCGACATCGCCGACCTCGGCGACGCGCTGACCTTCGACCCGGCGACGGCACGCCGGCTGATCGCCGCCGGCCACGACGCCGGTGCTGCCGCGATCGCCCGCTGGCGCTCGCAGGGGAGACTGGCCGAACCGCCAACTCGCGGCGCCGGACCGATCAGGTGATGCGTTGCGCGCGGCGAGGGCGCACAATGGGGTGCGCCGAGCCTGAGCGCGGTCCTGCCCCCGACCACAGAGCGAGTCCTTGCCCAGCACGACCAGCGTGAAGACCACCGTCCCCGACCATCATGCGATGGTCAGCATCCTGGGCACCCGCGACGAGCTGCTCAAGCTCGTTGAGGCGGCGTTCAACGTCGAGATCCTCGTGCGTGGCAACGAGATCACGGTCACCGGGCCCGACGCCGACACCACCAGCGTGGTGCATCTGTTCGACGAACTCGTCAAGCTGCTCGATCGCGGGCAGGGGCTGGACGAGGCGAACGTCGGCGCCACCATCGCCATCGTGCGCGCCGGCGACCACAGCTCCCCGGCGGAGATCCTGTCCGACGAGGCGCTGACCCACCGCGGCCGGGCGATCCGCCCCAAGACCGTCGGGCAGAAGCGGTACCTGGACGCCATCCGGGCGAACACGGTGGTGTTCGGCATCGGTCCCGCGGGAACCGGCAAGACCTACCTCGGCATGGCGATGGCCGTCCTGGCCCTGCGGCGCAAGGAGGTCAACCGCATCATTCTGACCCGGCCCGCCGTCGAAGCCGGCGAGCGCCTCGGCTTCCTGCCGGGAACGCTGTACGAGAAGATCGACCCCTACCTGCGGCCTCTGTTCGACGCGCTGTACGACATGATGGATGCCGAGCAGATCCAGCTGTTGATGGAGCGGGGAACCATCGAGGTCGCGCCGCTGGCGTTCATGCGCGGCCGCACCCTCAACGACAGCTTCATCGTCCTGGACGAAGCGCAGAACACCACGCCGGAGCAGATGAAGATGTTCCTGACGCGGCTGGGCTTCGGCTCGCGCGCCGTCGTCACGGGCGACGTCACCCAGGTCGACCTGCCCAGCGGCCGGCACTCCGGGTTGCGGATCGTGCGTGACATCCTCACTGACATCGACGGCGTGGCGTTCTGCGAGTTGACCGGCCGCGACGTCGTCCGCCACCGGATCGTGCAGGAGATCGTTGAGGCCTATCGGGTCTTCGACGAGCAACAACCCTGATGGCGGTCTTCGTCGCCGACGAGCAGACTCACCCCGTCGACGTCGACCGGCTGCGGCGCCTGGCCAGCTTTGTGCTCAACGACCAGCACGTGCCGGGGGCCATGGAGGTGTCCGTGCTGTGCGTGGACCGCGACGCCATCGCGCAGCTCAACGCCCATCACATGGGCGCCGAAGGCCCCACCGACGTGCTGGCGTTCCCGCTGGACCTGCCGGGGGAGAGCCGCAGCGGTGAGCCGGCGATCCTCGGTGACGTGGTGGTCTGCCCCGAGGTGGCGGCCGAGCAGGCGCCGGCGCACGCGACCACGCCCGAGACAGAGATCGACCTGCTGGTCGTCCACGGTCTGCTGCATCTGCTGGGCCACGACCACGCCGAGGCCGAGCAGCGCGCCGCGATGTTCGGCCTGACCGATCGGTTGCTGGCCGCCTTCCACCCGACCCCCGGAGCCACGCGGTGACGGCCTCCGACATCTATGCGTTGGTCGGCGCGCTCATCCTCGTCCTGGCGGCCGCATTCTTCGGCGCGGCGCAGACAGCGCTGTCGCGGATGAGCCTGCGTAAGGCCCAGAAGCTGGTCGACCAGCAGCGCAATGGCGCCGAGCGCGTCGTGCGGCTGATGAAGGAGCCGGCGCGCACGCTGAACATCCTGGCGCTGCTCGTGTTGGTGGTGCAGGTGGTCGCCGTGGCGCTGGTCGCGGTGGTCGTGGCGCAGTACCTCGACGGCCGCCTGGCGGTCGCCGTCGCCGGGGTCGTGGCCGCCGCCGCCCTGTTCGTCGGCGCCGAGGTGGCGCCAAAGACGCTGGCCGTGCAGCGCACCGAGGCGGTGGCCCTGCGGACGTCCCGCTGGGTCCTCCTGTTCGCCCGGCCGCTGTCGCCGATCGTCTCCCTGCTGATCTGGGCCGGCAACGTCATCGCCCCCGGCAAGGGCTTGAAGCAGGGTCCGTTCGTCACCGAGGACGAGATCCGCGAGATGATCGACGTCGCCGAGTCCGACGAGGTGATCGAGGAGTCGGAGCGGGCGATGATCCACTCGATCTTCGAGCTGGGTGACACCGTCGTCCGCGAGATCATGGTGCCTCGACCGGACATGGTCACCGTGTCGGTGGACGCGTCGCTGGGCGAGGTCTTGGACACCATCCTGCGGGCCGGGCACTCCCGCGTGCCGGTGTACCGAGAGGAGCGCGATCAGATCTGCGGGCTCATCTACGCCAAGGACGTCCTGCGCCGGCTGCACGCCTCGGGCGACGAGGAGGGTCCGTGGGAGGACCTGCTGCGCAAGCCGTACTTCGTGCCCGAGCTCAAGCCCGTCGACTCGCTGCTGCGCGAGCTGCAGGCCGACAAGGTGCACCTGGCCGTCGTCGTCGACGAGTACGGCGCGACGGCTGGAATCGTCACCATCGAAGACATCCTCGAAGAGATCGTCGGGGAGATCGTCGACGAGTACGACCGCGAGGAGGCGCTGGTCGAGGAGCTGGCGCCTGACGCCTGGCGCCTGGACGCGCGGCTGCCGGTCGACGAGTTGAACGAGCTGCTCGACACCGACCTTCCCCGCCAGGAGTGGGACACCGTCGGCGGGCTGCTGTTCGGCTTGCTGGGACATGTGCCGACGCCGGGTGAGCGCATCGAGGTCGAGGGCGTGCGCCTGACCGTCGAGCGGGTGCGAGGCCGGCGCATCGCCAAGGTGCTGGTCAAGCGCCTGCCGGTGACGACGGGGTGACAAGCTTCGACGAGGCGGCTCTGCTCGAGGCGGCGCGATCCGCCCAGCGA
>JACCVM010000186.1 GCA_013698135.1 Euzebyaceae bacterium
GGTGGGCGGCGCGCCGCTGCGCCCGAGAATGGCCACGCCCGCCCAACGCCCACCGGAGTGGTCAACGGCGGTGTAGCCCGCCTGCGCCAGCTCCCCGCGCGGAAAGGCCTCGGCGGTGGACTTGGTCTCCTGCAGACACACGATGTCCGGGCGGTGAACGTCAAGCAGCTCCAGCAGACGCGGCAGTCTGGCCTTGAGGCTGTTGACGTTCCAGGTGACCAGCTTCATCGGACCCGCCTTACGCCCACGTGGATAGAAGGGTTGGTCACACTATTGTGACCAACCCTTCTATCGGGCGATCAGCAGTTGGATCACCAGCGCTGCCACCATGGCGATCAGCAGCGCCGCGAGCACGAAGGTTGTGCCCCGCCGCACCTAGCCACCTAAGGGGGCGGTCGTGGCGCTGGCCTCGCCCGCGCCGGTGAACAGATCCTCGGCCTTGCGCCGCTCACCTTCCAGGAAGCCCACCAGCGAGTCGCGGCTGTCCAGATAGGCGCGGCAGTCCAGCTCCAGCGTGATCGTGCCCGCATAGCCGCTAGTGCCGACGTGACCCAGGAAGCGCTCCAGCGGCAGGACCCCCGTGCCGATCGGCGCGTGGCTGTCCTTGCCGTTGCCGAAGTTGTCCGACACGTGCAGGTGCACCACGCGGTCGGCCAGCGCGTCCCAGGCCTCGAACAGATCGATCCCGGCCACGGCGAAGTGGCTGGTGTCGAACACGACGTTGCGGAACACCGACAGCTCGGCAGGGGTAACCACCGAGTAGAAGTTGCGCCCGGCGACCGGGAACAGGTTCTCCATGGCAAAGGTCGTTCCCACCGCTTCGGCGACGCCGTCGGCCTCGGCGACGACCCAGCCCCTGGCCTTGCGCTCCCAGCGGAACGGGGCGTGCGCGACCATCGTCTGCGCGCCCATGGCGGCGGCCAGCTCCAGGCTGGCGCGGGTCTTATCGATGTAGCCCGAGCCCAAGACGTTGCGCAGCAGGACCATGTACGGCCCGTGGATCACCGGGACGTCCAGACCTGAGGCGGCCGACAGCGCCGCGATGCGCTGCGGGTCACGGGTCTCCGGGTTGTGCGCCACGAGCAGCTCCAAGCCGGAATACCCAGCGGCGGCAACCGTGTCGAACACCCAGTCAAGGGGGCTGAGCAGCAGCGGGCCCGTCGACACCAAGAGGCGTGGTGCAAGCTTCATGCAGCCAGGGTACGCAGCACGTGGCGGGCTCCGCTTGCGTCCACATGGCCGACGATGAACCCGCACGGCGTGGCTTACAGTGCAGCTCTTGATCCCCTGGCCGACGTTGCGCAATCTCGCTGACAGCCTCCACGACACGGCGGCGCACCTGCCGGACCGCCCGGCTTTGCTGGGTGCTGCCACGCTGACCTACCGCGAGCTGAACGCCCGTGTCGACGAGGTCGCCGGGGCCTTCCAGGGGGCCGGGCTGGCGCCGGGTGACCGGGTAGCGCTGCTGCTGGGCAACTCTGGCTATTTCGTTGAGGCCTTCTACGGGGCGCTGCGGGCGGGGCTGGTGGCCGTGCCCGTCAACAACACCTTCACCGCCGAGGAGATCGGCGCCATCCTGGCCGACTCGGGCGCTCGGGCGGTGGTCGTCGGCGACGCCTACGACCACCAGCTCGACGGCATTCGCGAGACCCTGCCGGCGCTGGAGCGGGTCATCGTGACCGGTGCCTCCAGCCCCCCGATGGGCACGCGGACATGGCGCCAGTTCCTCGGCGGCGGCGTAAGGCCTGCCGGCACGGAGGTGGGTGGCGACGACCTGGCGCTGCTGTCGTACACCTCCGGTACCACGGGCAGGCCCAAGGGTGTTTGCCTGTCGCATGCCAACCTGCTGGCCAACCACGAGCAGATGGCCGCCACGCGGTTGAGCCTGGAAAGCGGCGACGTCGTCCTGTGCGTCCTGCCGCTGTTCCACATCTACGCGCTCAATGTGGCACTGGCCTACACGATCGCGCGGGGAGCGACGGTGGTTCTCGCCGAACGGTTCGACCCGCTGCAGACCCTCGCCGCCATCGCCGAGCACCGGATCACGGTGCTGGTCGGGGCGCCGCCGACGTACACCGCGTGGCTCAACGCGCCGACCGCTGAGCCGAACGATCTGGCCAGCGTCCGCTATGCCGTGTCGGGGGCGGCCCCGCTCGAGCCGAGGGTGCTGGAGCGCTTCGGCAGCGAGCTGGGGGTGCAGATCTGGGAGGGCTACGGGCTTACCGAGACCGCGCCGGTGCTGACCAGTGTCGCTGTGGGAGATCGGGTGGTTCCCGGCAGCGTCGGGCGCCCCTTGCCGGGGGTGGAGCTGCGCCTGGTCGACCGCAACGGCCAGGACGTGCAGCCGGGCGACCCCGGCGAAGTGGTCGTCCGCGGCCCCAACGTCTTCTCCGGGTACTGGCAGCAGCCCGAGGCCAGCGCGGCGGTCCGCGACGCCGAGGGATGGTTTGCCACCGGCGACATCGGCATCGACGAGGACGGTGACCTGTTTCTGGTCGACCGCAGGGCTGACCTCATCATCGTCAGCGGCTTCAACGTGTACCCCAAGGAGGTGGAGGCGGTCCTGTTGCGCCACCCCAAGGTGGCCGAGACCACCGTGATCGGCGCCGCGCATCCGTACACCGGTGAAGTGGTGCGCGCGGTGGTGGTCCTGCGCGAGGGCGAAGAGGCCAGCGCCCACGAGATCAGCGAGTTCTGCGGTCGCTCCCTGGCCCGCTTCAAGTGCCCGCAGGTGGTGGACTTCGTCGCCTCGCTGCCGCACAACCTCACCGGCAAGGTCGTGCGCCGCCACCTGCGCGGGAACTGACCCGCGACACCACGCCGCATTAGGCTCGATGACGTGTCGTCCTCGATCTTGTTGCCCGCCCTGGCGTCCGCGGTGGCGCTTGTCTTCGCCGGGCAGCTGGCGCGTCAGTACCTGCGCCGGCGCCGGGGGCACGCGTTGGCCTGGGCGCTGTCGCTCGCCCTGTTCGGGCTGGCCTCGGCGATGGTCGCGGTCGGGGTAGGGACCTCGTGGTCGTCACCGGTGTTCGGCGTCTACTGGATCGGCGGCGCGCTGCTCAACGTTCCGCTGCTCGCCGTCGGCCAGCTGCTGTTGCTCGACCCCCGCAGGGCGGTGCTGTACTGGACGCTGGCCGGTGTGTGCGCCGCCTGGTCGGTGCTGTTCACGGCGATGGCGGGCTTCGACCAGGCGGTGCTGGCCGCGGCCTCGGCGGGCAACACCATTCCGCTCGGCAGCCAGGTGCTGGGCGACATGACCGCTTACAAGCTGGTGGGGCCGTTCAACGCCAGCTTCCTGATCGTCGTCGGCGGGTCCATCTGGTCGGCGGTGCGCACCCGCCGCTGGCGGGTGCTGCTGATCGCGCTTGGCGTCACGGTCGCCGCGGCGGGGTCGTCGGCGGTCGGTTCCGGGCGGGACTTCTTGTTCTCGGTGCTGCTCGCCGCCGGCGTGTCGATCATGTACGTCGGCTTCCTGGCGGCGTCACGCCCGTCACGCCGGGTGCCGTCGCCGGTTGCCGCGTGATCGTCACCCTGTACACCCGCGCAGGCTGCCACCTGTGCGAGGTCGCCCGCGGCGTCGTGGAACAAGTGGCCTCCGGCCGCGCCGAGGTCGAGCTGGTCGACATCGACACCGACCCACGGCTGGTCGAGCGCTACACCGTGCGCGTTCCCGTTGTCGCCGTCGACGGGCGCGAGATCGCCGAGTACGAGGTCGACGCTGCGCAGCTCGACGCGGCCCTGGCTGGCTGACAGAGGCGTTGACGGCCGCAGAGGGCAGTACCACGCGTCGACCAGCGAGGTGGATTAGCGGCCGCGCCAGCGGGGCACCCAAGCCCAGCACTGTGAACCCGCGCCGTCTCCTGCCCCGCAACCACAGCCTCCTGGCGCTGGTTCTCGTTGCCCTGCCCTTCGTGGCTGGCTTGGTGGTCCTCGTCCTGGAGCGGGGAACGGCCACCGACTTTGGCGGCGACGCGAGCCTTATCGAGCTGGCCACCATGGAGGCGGCCAGCGGTCGGCGGCTGCTGGGCGCCTATTCCCGCTACGGCTGGCACCACCCAGGTCCGATCTACTTCTATTTGCTGGCCGTGCCCTACCGTCTGCTTGGCCCGGATGCCGGTCTGCAGGCGGGGGCGCTGCTGATCAACGCCGTGGCCGCGATCGGCATCGTGGCCGCTGTCCGGCGCATTGCTGACACCCGGGCGGCTTGGGGGGCAGCGGTCGTGGTGCTGGCTGTCTGTCTGGGCGTCGGACCGGTCTACCTGCGCGACCCGTGGAACCCGTTCGTGGTGGTGCTGCCGCTGCTGTTGTTCGCGGTGCTGTGCACCGCCGTGGCCGCGGGTCGGCCGCGCGCGCTGTGGGTCGCCGCGGTGGTCGGCTCGTTCTGCGTGCAGACGCACGTCGGGACCGCCCCACTGGTCGCGGTCCTGGGGCTGATGGCCGTGGTCGTTCGGCGACGAGGTGGCCCGGTTCAGGCGCCGGCTCACGCGCCGCGCAACCTGGGCGCGTCCCGTCCGGTCCGCGCCGCGGTCACCGCAGTCACCCTGGCGGCGCTGGCGCTGGTGTGGCTGCCACCGCTGGTCGAACAGGCGCGCGCCAGCGTTGGCAACCTGGCCAGCCTCGCTCGGTTCGCGGTGGGCGCCCACGCCGGTCACCCTGTGGGTGAGGCATTGCTGGGCTACATCGTCGGCGCCAGCGCCTTTCCCCTTGGCAAGCCGCCGCTGGAGCTACCCCACGTGGCTGGCGTCGGGCAGGTGCTCGTCGTGGTCGCCTCGCTACTGGGCGCGCTGGCCTGCGTGGTGCATGGCCGTCGAAGCGCTGACCGGGTGGTGACCGTGCTCGGGGCCACGAGCCTGCTGGCGGCGGCTGTGTGCGTGGTTGCGGCAAGCCGGGTGGTCGGTCCGCTCCTCGGCTACCTCGTGTACTGGATGGTCGCCGCCCCGGCGCTGGCTTGGCTCGGCCTCGGCATCCTCGCGGCCAGGCGGGTCGGTCCCGCGCTCCGTGCCGGCATGGCCGCCGGCCTGGCGCTGGCGGTCGGCTTGGGACTGGCGACGTCGCCGGCAAGCCTTGACGTGCACCCACCCAGCGCGCTGGTCGGTTCGCTGGCGGTTGCGCAGGCGCGCTCGGTGACCGCGGACACCGTGTCCCTGCGCATCGCCAGCAAGGCGCAGTGGCCGACCGCCGCGGGCGTCAGCGCGGCACTGGAACGTGCCGGTGTCCGGGTGCGGGTTCAGGGCGGGTGGATCAGCATGTACTCGGCGGACCGGCGGCCGACCGGAGACGAGGACCTGGAGATCATCCTGTCGGACCCCGGAGCGATCGTGCCCGGCCTGGCCTCGGCACGAGGGTTCGGCGACCGGTTGGGCACCGTGGTCCACGTCCGGCGGTTACCGGCGGGCGACGCCGGGGTGACGAGGGACGCCGGCTGAGGGGTTGACGCCGGGCGACGGTGCCAACCGGCGGGATCAACCCGGCCCCGCTCAGTGCCGATAGAGCGCCAAGGGGCACCGCGATGGGCGGGCGCCCATGGCGAGGTCGGCACCGTGGAACCGAAGGCGTCCGGACGGGTCATCGGCTACCCCCAGGTTGCGCTGGCGGTGGCTGCTGCCTGCGCACTGTTCTTCGCCTGGCTTGCGATCGCCCCGGGCTCGGACCCGCTGAACCTCGTGGTCAACAACACGGTGCAGTCGTTGGCGGCCTGGATCGGTGCCGGCGCCTGCGCCGCCGTCGCGCTGCGGGCGTCCCGGCGCCGCCGATCGACGTGGTTGCTGCTGGCGGCATCCGCCGCAGCCTTCGCGCTGGGCCAGGCCGCCTGGAGCTACTACGAGCTGGTCGCCGGCAGCACCACCCCCTTCCCCTCCCTGGCCGACATCGGCTTTCTCGCCGCTCGCGGGCTGGCCGTCGCGGCGCTGATGTTCGCGGCCGTGCCCATGGGGCCGATGAGCCGGATCCGTTGTGGCCTCGATGCGCTGATGGTGGCCACGTCCCTGCTGTTGGTGACGTGGGCCACCGCCGTGTCGTCGCCCTCAGGCGAGGTCGGCAGCATGCTCAGCCAGGTCGTCGCGCTGGGCTACTCCTTCGGTGACATCGCGGTCCTGTCACTGGCGCTGACCCTGCTGTCGCAGGCGCCGGCGGCCAAGCGCGGGCCGTTGCTGCTGCTGGTCGCCCACTCCGGCGTCCTGGTGATGACCAACACCATCTACGCTCACCGGTTGTTCTCCCAGCAGTACGCCACCGGCTCCCTACTCGATGTCGGGTGGATGACGGCGAACCTGCTGCTGGCGCTGGCGGCGCTGCACCCCGGTGGCGACCTGAGCGCGGACGCCGACGAGCGGTCGATGTCGAGTTGGGACTTGCGCTGCCCTACGTGCCCGTGCTGGCTGGCATCGCCGTGGCGGGGTTCCAGCTCGTCACCGTAGGGCGGCTGTTTCCGTTCATGGCCTGGACGGCCATCGGGCTCGGCGTGATCTTGGTGGCCCGCCACCTGCTGGCGCTGGCCGAGCACCTGTGGCTGCGGCGCAACCTGCAGGCGCAGGTCCAGGCCCGAACACTGGAGTTGCGCGGCCGCGAAGATCAGCTTCGCCACCAGGCCAGCCACGATCCGTTGACCGACCTGCCCAACCGCAGTCTGTTCCTCGACCGCCTCCAGCAGGTGCTACTGCGCCGCCGAAACGACACCACGCCGGTGGCCGTGCTGTTTCTGGACCTCGATGGCTTCAAAGATGTCAATGACAGCCTCGGTCACGACGCCGGTGACCGCTTGCTGCGTCAGGTGGCGACGCGGATGCGCTCGTGCCTGCGCGCCGAGGACACGCTCGCGCGCATCGGCGGTGACGAGTTCACGGTGCTGTGTCCGGGACTGGCCAGCGAGCCGCAAGCCGTCGGGGTCGCCGAACGGCTGGGTGAATCGCTGGCCGCACCGCTGTTCCTGGACGGCCACGAGACCTACGTGACGGCCAGCACCGGCATCGCCTTCGCCGGTCCCCGCGGCTGCGTGCCCGTTGAGCTGCTGCGCGATGCCGATGCGGCGATGTACCGGGCCAAGGAACGCGGGCGGGGTCAGATTCAGGTGTTCACCACCGCGTTGCACATCCGCGCGGAGTCGCGTTTACAGATCGCGGCCGCCCTGCGCCGGGCGGTGGCCGACGACCAGCTGCGCGTGGTGTACCAGCCCGTCGTCTCGCTGCGAGACGGCACGATCAAGGGCATCGAGGCGCTGGTCCGCTGGGAGCATCCCGAGCGGGGGCTGCTCGGGCCAGGCGACTTCATCGAGGTGGCCGAGGACACCGGACTGATCGTCGGGGTCGGCGAATGGGTGCTTGAGCGGGCCTGCTGCCAGCTGGCCGCGTGGAACGCCGCCGTCGCGCACCTCGACGTCAACATCGCCGTGAACCTGTCGGCCCGGCAGCTGGCGGAACCGAGCCTGCCGCAACGAGTGGCCGAGACGATCCAGGCCTGCGGGCTCGACCCCAGACGGCTGGTGCTGGAGATCACCGAATCGGCGTTGGTGCACGACGTCACCACTGCCGCGATGGTGCTGGATGACCTTAAAGCGCTGGGAGTCGGGCTGGCCATCGACGACTTCGGCACCGGCTTCAGCTCGCTGAACTACCTCAAGCGCTTCCCCGTCGACGTGCTGAAGATCGATCGTTCCTTCGTCAGCGGCCTCGGCGTGGACCCAGAGGACAGCGCCATCGTGGCGGCGATTCGCGCGTTGGGCGGGGCCTTGTGCCTTGACGTCGTCGCCGAGGGTGTCGAGACCGAGCTACAGGCCGCCAAGCTGCTGGAGTTGGACTGCCCCTACGCCCAGGGCTACCTGTTCAGCGGGCCGGTGCCCGCAGCGGCGCTGCTGCCGAGCCTGCTGCGCTCGAGCCGGGCGTCGACGCTGGTCGGCGCCAGGGGCGCCACCGGCGCCACCGGCGCGTCGGGGGAAGGTTCCGGCCCGCCGGGGGGAGGGTGATCAGCGCACGCACGGGGGAGCACGTACGCTTGTGAATGAGCGTCGCCGGCATTCAGGAGCACACGCAGCGTGACCAGTCGACAGATTCCCGAGGCGAGCGTCGCACGGCTACCCGTGTACCTGCGTGCCCTGGTCGACATGGCGGAACGGGGCACCCACACCGTGTCGTCGGACGCCCTGGCCGAGGCCTCTGGCGTCAACTCCGCCAAGATCCGCAAGGATCTGTCGTATCTCGGCTCCTACGGCACCCGCGGCGTGGGCTACGACGTGGAGTACCTGATCCACCAGATCAGCCGCGAGCTGGGGCTGACCCAGGACTGGGCAACCTGCATCGTCGGGGTCGGCAACCTCGGCAAGGCGCTGGCGGACTACGGGGGCTTTGCCCAGCGAGGCTTTCGCATCGCCGCGCTGCTCGACGTCAGCCTCGGCAAGGTCGGTGAGGCGATCGCCGGCATGGAGGTGCAGCACTTCGACGACGTGGAGCGCATCGTCAAGGAAGAAGAGATCTCGATCGCGATCCTGGCAGTGCCGGGCGCCGTCGCCCAGGACGTGACTGACCGCCTGATCAGCGCCGGCATCACGTCGGTGCTCAACTTCGCACCCGCGGTGCTCACTGTTCCCGAGGGCGTCAGCCTGCGCAAAGTCGACCTGTCGATCGAGTTGCAGATCCTGTCGTTCTACGAGCAGCGCAAGGTCGCCGAGGAGTCGGTGCGCCGCGGCACCGCCCGCCGGCGACTGGACGCGGTCGACCCCCCGCTGGCGTAGCCGGCGGACCCGGAGAATCTGTCAAAGCAAGCGGCACAGTTCTGTGCTAATTTCGCACAGTGACTCGGGACTTGGAATCGTTGGAGGCTGTCGGGCAGCGAGTCGCGGCCGCAAGAGCTGCTCAAGGTCTGACGCAGACTCAGGTCGCCGAGCGAGCGGGCCTCGAACGCAGCGCATTGGCGAAGATCGAGCGCGGTCAGCGGCAACTCAGCGCTGTCGAACTCGCTCGGCTGGCCGGCGCGCTGAGCCGGCCACTCGACTGGTTCGTACGCGAGTCGCCGCCAGCCGTGGTCAGCCGGCGCGGTGAAGCGACCGGAGCAGGCGCGCAGGCACAGATCGACTTGCTGATCGACCAAGCGGCACGGGATGTGGAGCTGCTGCTTGAGCTTGGGCTGTTGCGGACAAGCGAGTGGCCTCGGCGCCGACTGCCTCCTTCTTTGTCCTCGGCTGCCGAGGAAGCGCGCCGTGTCCGCGAGCAGCTCGATGTGGGTGACGAACCATTGGACGACCTGCTCGCCGTCGCAGAACGGCTCGGGTTGCACGGCTTCTCACACATCGTGGACGCGGACGGCTTCGACGGTGCCTACGTGGCGTTGGAAGGGGCGGGAGTCGCGGTTGTCAACGGCGTCCATCCTTCGGGCCGGCGCCGGTTCACGCTCGCCCACGAGCTAGGGCATCATTTGTTCGCCGACGCGTATGCCACTGACTGGGCGGTGTGGGACGGCGCCGCCGAGTCCGAGCGCGTGGTCAACGCCTTCGCTGCGAACCTGCTCCTGCCCCGCGGCATCGTGCGCAACAGGTGGGAGCGCTTGGGCGACGAGGACGACATCCGATCGGCTGCTATCGCGCTCGGCATCGAGTACCGCCTCAGCTGGTCAGCGCTGTGCGCGCAGCTACGCAACTGCGGCGTCATCGATCAAGGTCAGTTGAGCCGGCTGCTCGCGACACCACCCCGGCGGGCGGAGTACCTGGAGTTGGGCCGCTTCCCGGTGCAGGAGCTGGAGCCGCCGGCCGTGTCACCCGCATACGCCAAGGCGGTCCTCAAGGGCTACCGCTCGGCGCGCCTGGGTGGCTTTCGAACGGTCGAGCTGCTGCGAGGGACCGTCACGCTCGAAGACCTGCCTGACCTCCGGCTCTTGCCGATCGAGTCCTTGTACTCCGAGTTCGGTTCGCCTCTGTGAAGTGCCGGGCGTTCGACGCCTCGCCGTTGGTGCACTTTGCACGCGCCGGACAACTCAACATCCTAGAGACGTTGACCGCCACATGCCGATGGGTCGTTCCCGGCAGCGTGCTTGACGAGATCGCGAAGGGTGTGGGATAGCATCCTGAACTCACCGCGGTCTCTCAACAGGGATGGCTGGAAGTGGTATCGGTTGGCGGGCTGGAAGGGCTGGGTGCCTTCGCTGCCTACGCGCGGCTTCTGGGCTCCGGCGCTCGCAACGTCGGAGAGGCCGAGACATTGGCCTGGGCCGAGACGAACGAGGCGATCGCCGTTGTTGATGAAGCTGCCGGCCGCACCGCAGGGGGCGAGCGTGGCGTCGAGGTTCATGGAACGCTGTGGCTGATCTTCGAGGCGTACAACGCAGCACTGCTAGACCGAAAGCCGATCGAGGAGCTGGTGCAGCGACTGGCGGACACGGACGCCCGCTTTCCCTGTAGCCCTGCGGAGGTGTTCGAGTGGGCCCCGGCCAACGACCTTCTGCGGCGTTGATGGACAAGCCCTCCACGCTGCCGCTGTTGGTCGGCCTGGCAGGCCGACGGGTGGTTGGCGTGGGCGGCGGTGCGGTGGCCACGGCCAAGCTGCTGCCCCTGGCCGAGGCGGGGGCGAAGGTCATCATCGTGGCGCCGAACGTCCAAAGGGAACTGGCGGCCTCGGCAGTGGTGCACCGGCGCCCGTACGCGGGCCCGCAGGATCTCGCCGGAGCGTTCCTGGTGGTGGCGGCCACCGCCGACGCCTCGGTCAACGCGCGCGTCGCGGCCGACGCCGAGGCGCTGGCCACCTTCTGCGTCCGCGTCGACCGCGACCCCGACGCAACGGCGCCCGGATCGGCCGCGTTCGCGAGCGCGGTTCGTCACGGCCCGCTGACGATCGCGGTGTCCACCGACGGGCAGGCGCCGTCACTGGCCCGCTGGCTGCGCGGCGAGCTGGAGGACGCCTACGGACCCGAGTATGGCGAGTTGGCGGCCCTGCTGGGAGAGCTGCGCCGTGATCCGCAGGTCCGCCGGCATCTCGCGTCGTTGGACAGCGCAGGCCGGCGTGCTGCTTGGCGGGCGATTCCGCTGGCCGATATCCTGAGACTGATTCGCAAGGGCTCTGTACTCGACGCAAGAGAACTGGCGTTGGCTTGTCTGTCCTCGTCCTCGGACTGAACTACCGAACGGCCCCGATCGGCATGCTGGAGCGGGTAGCGGTGCCCGCCGAGCACTTGCCCAAGGCGCTGGTGTCACTGCTCAACCGGGAGCACGTCCTCGAGGCGGTCGTGCTGTCAACCTGCAACCGCGTCGAGGTCTACGCCCACGTTCCTCGCTACCACGGCGGCAGGGCTGACCTGCGCAACTTCTTTGCCGAGTGGGCGGGGATGGCACCCGAGGACTTTTGCGACCACACCTACGACTACTTCGACGAGCGCGCCGCCGAGCACCTGTTCGCCGTCGCGTCAGGTCTGGACTCGATGGTGGTCGGGGAACGCCAGATCCACCTGCAGGTCAAGGCAGCGTTCCGCGACGCCGAGGCGCAAGCCGCCACGGGTCGTGTCCTGTCGTCGCTGTTCGGTCAGGCGCTGCGGGTCGGCAAGCGCACGCGCACCGAGACCGGTATCGCCGAGGGCGCCGCCTCCATGGTGGACGTCGGGTTGGACGCGGCAGCGCGCGTGCTGGGCAACCTCGGCTCGGGCGAGCTGCTGTCCAGTGCTGCTCGCGAGCCCAGCCGCGCCGCGCTGGCCGGGCGCACCGTGCTGGTGGTGGGCGCCGGGAAGATGGGCGGGATGGCCGCCACCCGTGTCGCTGGGGACGCGGGGCGGATCCTGATTGCCAACCGCTCCGCCGAGAAGGGTGAGCGACTGGCGCTGCGGGTCGACGGCGACGTGCTGGACTTTGGAGATCTCCGCGACGGTTTGCGCAGGGCGGATCTGGTGCTGTGCTCGACCGGCTCACCGTCGCCGGTCGTCGACCAAGACGCCGTGGCCGAGGCCATGCGGCGGCGCCCCGATCGGGCGCTGGTCCTCGTCGACCTCGCGGTGCCCCGCGACGTCGATCCCGGCTGCTCGTTCGTGCCGGGAGTGACGGTGCTCGACATCGACGCGGTGCGCGAGCTGACCGACATCACCGAGACCGGCACCGAGGTGGCCAAGGCTCGCGAGGTCGTGGTCGACGAGGCCCGACGATTCGCGGCCTGGACCCGCGCCGTGCGCGTGGAGCCGACCATCGCGGCGCTGCGCACGCACGCCGAGGCTGTCCGCCAAGCCGAGCTGCAGCGGGTCGCCGGCCGGCTCGGGGACCTCGACGAGCGCCAGCGTGCCACGGTGGAGGCGCTGACCAGCCGGATCGTCAACACCCTGCTGCACGAACCGTCGGTGCGGCTCAAGGCGATCGCCGACGCCCGTGGTGGCGATCTGTACGCCGCGGCGCTGCGTGAGCTGTTCGATCTGCCCGAGTAGCGGCTCCAGCGTGTTGCGGATCGCCACGCGTCGTTCGGCGCTGGCCAAGGCGCAGGCGTATCAGTTCGGGCTGCTGCTGGCCCAGCCCTCCGACTTCGACCTGGTCGCGCTGGCCACCAGCGGTGACGTGGCGCACGACGTGCCGGTCGACCAGGTGGACATCAAGGGCATGTTCGTCGACACCATTCGCCAGGCCGTGCTGGACGGGGACTGCGACCTGGCGGTGCACTCCTACAAGGACCTGCCGACCGAGCCAGCGCCCGGGCTGACGATCGGCGCGGTCCCGCAGCGCGAGGATCCTCGCGACATCCTCATCAGCCGCGACGGCTACTCCCTGTCCACCCTGCCGGCCACGGCAACGGTCGGCACGTCGTCGCAGCGGCGCCGTCTGCAGCTGCTGCGCGCGCGCCCGTCGCTGCAGGTCCTTGGCATCCGCGGCAACCTCGACACAAGGCTGCGCAAGGTTGCCGACGGCGAGTTCGACGCCGTGGTCGTCGCCTACGCGGGGCTTCGGCGGCTGTACTCGCCACCCGAGGCGATGGGTCTGGGTCCGCTCGGCCTTCCCCTGAAGGCGGCGCCGCTGGAGCCTGGCGAGTGCTTGCCGGCCGCGGCGCAGGGAGCCCTTGCCGTGGAGTGCCGCAGCGACGACGACGACGCCCTGGCCAGGCTGCGATCGGTCAACCACCAGCCGACCGCGCGCACGGTGACCGCCGAACGGGCGTTCCTGGAGCGCTTCGGGGGCGGCTGCCTGGCGGCCATCGGCGCCCTGTGCACCGTGACGGCGGCTGGCGGGCTGGAGCTGGCGGGCATGGTCGGCGACCCGGGCCGGCGCCGGGTTGTGCGAGGCTCGGACGTGGCGGGCTACGGCCAGGCGACCGAGCTCGGGCAGCGCCTGGCCGACGAGCTGCGCCTGATGCTCGACGGTTGACCGTGCTGCTGTCTTTCGGCGGGCCGCCGGCGCAAACGGGCACGGTGCATCCCTCGTGACGATCCCCTTCGGCGGGCCGCCGGCGCAACCGGGCACCGTGTACCTGGTCGGCGGTGGTCCGGGCGACCCCGGGCTGCTGGGCCTACGGGCCGCACGGCTGCTGGCCAGCGCCACCTTCGTCGTCTACGACCGGCTGTCACCGCCCGAGGCGCTCGCCCTTTGCCCCGGCGAAGCCGAGCAGGTCTACGTCGGCAAGCTGCCCGACCGCCACGCGTTGGCACAGGACGAGATCAACGAACTGCTGGTGGCACGCGCCAAGGCCGGCGACGCGGTGGTGCGCTTCAAGGGCGGCGACCCGTTCGTGCTGGGCCGGGGGTCGGAGGAGGCCGCAGCCTGCGTCGCGGCCGGTGTGGCGTTCGAGGTGGTCCCCGGCGTCACGGCGGGCGTCGCCGCGCCGGCCTACGCGGGCATCCCGGTGACGCACCGGGCTGTCGCCCCAGCCTTCGCCGTGGTCACCGGGCACGAGGACCCCACCAAGCCTGAGGCGCAGGTCGACTACGCCGCACTCGCCCGCTTCCCCGGCACCCTGCTGCTGTACATGGGCGTCGGTCGCCTGCGCGCCATCGCCTCCGCGCTGATCTCGGCAGGGCGCGACGCGGCGACGCCGGTCGCCCTGGTGCGGTGGGGGACGACGCCTCGCCAGGAGACGATCAGCGGGACGCTGAGCGACATCGCCGACTCCGTCGAGTCGGCCGGCCTCACCAACCCCGCGATCATCGTGGTTGGCGACGTGGTCGCCCTGCGTGACGAGCTGGCGTGGTTCGAGGGCCGCCCGCTGCACGGCGTGTCGGTACTCGTTCCTCGCACCCGCCACCAGGCCGGCGAGCTGTCCGAGCGACTGCGCGCGCTCGGTGCGGAGCCGGTCGAGGCGCCGACCATCGCCATCGAGCCGTCCCGCACGCCCCAGGAGCTGCGTTCGGCGCTGACCGAGGTGCGCGACGGCGCCTACGACTGGGTGGCGCTGACGTCGGTCAACGGCGTCGCCGCGGTGGTCGAGGAGGTCGCCAATCTGGGCCATGACGCCCGGCTGTTCGCGCGCACCCGCCTGGCCGCCGTGGGACCCGGTACGGCCGAGGCGCTGGCCGCCGTCGGGCTGCGCGCCGACCTGGTTCCGCGGGCCGCGACGACGCGCGAGCTGGCTGCGTCGTTGGTGGCCTCGGGCC
>JACCVM010000197.1 GCA_013698135.1 Euzebyaceae bacterium
GGCTCTCGAAGTCCCAGCGCGCGGCCCTTCAGGCGCTTGTCGCGGTCGAGCGGGAGAAGACGGCGGCTCGGGTCGCGGCGCTCACGCGCGACTTCGACGACATCGTCGAGTCCTCCGCCATCGCGCCTCCCGACGACGAGCATGATCCGGAGGGTGCGACGACCGCCTTCGAGCGGGCTCAGGTCGCCGCGCTGCTGGCGCAGGCGCAACGCCACCTGGTCGCCCTGGAGCTCGCAACGACGCGGCTTGGGAACGGTACCTACGGCGTCTGCGACCACTGTGGACGCACGATCGCCTTCGAGCGCCTGCTCGCCCGCCCGGCAGTGCAGACCTGCATCACCTGCGCCAGCGCGACGTGACACCCCTTCCGTCTGCGAGAGGAACAGGGGCGTGTGGCGGATGCCCCACCGGGCAGGATGGGCTCGGATGACGTTGCCCACTCTGCTGCTCGGGCCGATGCTGCGCCGGGTCGAACCGCGGCGGGTTTGCGTGTTCGTCGCCACCAGCGCGCCGGCGCGCGTCCGGGTGGAGATCTTCGACCTCGGCCGGCAGGCAACTGGCGATCCCGCGCCGATCGGCTCCGGTGAGGCAGAATCTCTGCAACTAGGCGAACGCCTGTATGTCCATCTGGTTTCCGCGCATCCAGACCGCGACAGCTTCCCGGCCGACCGGCTGCTGGCGTATGACCTCGAGTTGGACAGCAGCGACGCCGCGGGCGTCCAGCGGCTGGGAAGTCTCGGGCTGCTCAGCGGCCGCGGCCGGATCACCTACGGTGACCTGGCGCTGCCCACCTTTTTCATCCGGCATCGCATCGAGGCGTTGAACCTGCTGCACGGATCCTGCCGCTTGCTGCACGGCAAGGGCGAGGACGGCCTGCTGTCCGCGGACGAGGTGATGGCCGCCGACGCACGGGACCTACGAAAACGCCCCAGCGCCCTGCTGCTCACCGGCGATCAGATCTACGGCGACGAGGTCGCCGGCCCCTTGATCCGGCATCTGACGAAGCTGGGCAGTCAGCTGCGGGGGGCAGACGACGAGGTCTCCGTCCCTGGGATGCCGGCCCTGTCGACGATTCCGGTCTACGGCCGCCAGGATCTGGTGGCCGAGCATGCCGCGTTCACCTCGGGCAAGGCAGCCAACCACATCCTCAGCTTTGGCGAGTTCGCGGCCATGTACCTGACGGCGTGGAACGAAAAGACCTGGCCGGCGTTCCCGTCCGGGGAGGAGGCGATCCCCGCCACGGCTGGCCGTCGGCTCGAAGTCACCAAGCTGCGGCACAGGTACGCCACGGAGCTGGGAAACCTGCTGGAGGCGCGACGCGCCATCCCAGCCGTTCGACGCCTGTTCGCCAACCTGCCGACCTACATGATCTTCGACGACCATGACGTGACCGACGACTGGAACCTGACCGCGGGCTGGCGTGATCGGGTACAGGCCAGCCCGAGCGGGCGACGCGCCGTGGCCAACGCCCTGGCGACGTTCTGGGCCTTCCAGGGCTGGGGCAACGATCCCGAGCTGTTCGGCGACGACTTCAAGCAGACGGTCACGGGCTTCCTGGCAGCCGAGCCAACAGTCGATGGTGCGCAGTTCGACACGTCGCTGTGGTCGTTCGCTGGCTGGAGCTTCGCCGCCCCGACCGACCCGCCGACGATCATGCTGGACACGCGCACGCAACGCAGCTTCGACGACGGCGAGGACGCCGCCCGCCTGCTGGGACCCGCGGAGCGCCAGCGGGTGCATCGCCTCTGCCGCAACGCTGGCCACCAGTCCGGCGAGCCGCTCATCCTCGTCTCGGCCGTGCCCGTCTTCGGGCTAGAGCTGCAGGAGCGCCGCCAGAAGTTCCTGGTGGACAAGGTGGGACCCTACGAGATCGACTTCGAGGCCTGGCACTCCAACCTCGCGGGGATGGTCGACTTCATGCGACTGCTGACCGACGACCTGGGCCTGACCTCGTGCGTGCTGCTGTCGGGGGACGTGCACTACGGGTTGAACGTGCAGGCCGACTTCGCCGTCGGCCGGCGCAGGGTCTCGGTGGCCCAACTGGTCAGCAGCTCGCTGAAGCACAGCGGCATGGCGAGCAGGATCGTGCTGCAGCTCGTCGGCAACATCGGTACGCCCTTCCACGCCCGTCTCGGCTGGGACCGGCCCCCGACCGCGAACCGCCGGAGTGGCTTGCGGCAGCACCTGCTGACGCGCGCGGCCAACACCGACGAATGGGACGAGGACTCGCCGGTGTTCCTCGCGCCCTCGCTGGCGGCGCACCTGAACTTGGACCGGCCGCCCGATTACCGCGAGTCGCGCCGCTACCTGCGACCGGCAGAGGGAGGACCTTCACCGCTGATCGGCGAGAACAACATCGGCCTCGTCAGCTACCACGGCAACGCGGTGGTCCACCGGCTGCTGGGCCGGGGCCGCCGCGGCATGCGCGTTTCCACGGTCACGTTCCCCCTCGCGGCCCAGCCGTCCTGACAGGTCGAGGTTGCGCGAGCCTGGGCTGACGACGCGGCCGGCGGGGGCCAAAGGCCGGGTCGGCAGCGCCGCGTGCACCAGCAATCGATACAGGAGCCTGCCGATGTCACGTGACCCCACCGCTTGGACGCTCGAACAGCGCGTCACCACCACGTGCGGCCAGATCGCCTGGGACGTCCTCGGGGCCGGCCCTCCGGTGGTGCTGGTGCACGGAACGCCCAGCCGATCGGTGCTGTGGCGCGACGTCGCGTCAACGCTCGCCGAGCGCTTCGAGGTCTACGTCTTCGACCTGCTCGGCTTCGGCCAGTCGGAACGGTATGAGCACCAGGAGGTGTCCATCCGCGTCCACGGCGAGGTGCTCGCCGAACTCGTGCAGGCCTGGGGCTTGGATGCGCCGACCCTGGTCGGGCACGACATCGGTGGCGCCGTCGTCCTGCGGGCGCACCTCCTCGAGGGCACCCCGGCTCGGAACATCGTCCTGGTCGACGCCGTCGTGCTGCGTCCCTGGATCACGGCGACCACCCGGCACCTCAAGGCGCACCTCGACGTCTACCGCAGCATGCCGACGCACATCTTCCGCGAGGTCGCCGCAGCCCACTTGCGCACCGCCACGCAGCGGCCGATGGAGCCGGCCGTCTTCGCCGCCTACTTCGATCAGTGGGAGGGCGAGCGCGGTCAGCAGCTGTGGCTGCGCAACGTCGATGGGTTCGACGAGCAGGACACCGCCGACTTTGAACCCCTGCTGGACCGGCTGCGGACACCGACCCGCGTCGTATGGGGCGAGCAGGATCGGTGGCTGCCCGTCGAGGTCAGCGCGGCGATTCAGTCCCGGCTGCCCGAGGCTGACCGTGTTGTTGTCCCGGCCGCCGGGCACTTTTCCCCCGAAGACCAGCCGACCCTCGTGGCGGAGGCGATCGCCGGCTTCATGGCATGAGCCTGACCGTCGCCGAGGTCGCCAATGCTCGCCGAGGGGTTCAGACTCTGGTGTCGTCGAGGCGCTGGAGAAGCTCGTGCGCGGCAAGCTCGACGTCTTTGTGCCGCCACTCCGCGGCCCGGTACTGGCAAGCGATGAGACCCATCCGGTGGATGCGACGGAAGTCCCCGTACACGAACCCGTACCTCGCCTTGGTGTGGTCGTTCGCCCCGTCAGTAAGCGCCAGGTGCCACTCGCCGTACTCGTCCCATGAGTGCGACTTCAAGAACGCGTTCTCGTCGTCGGCACCGGGTTGAACGTCGCCCCACGAGCTGTCCAGCACATACTGATGCGCGTCGATGAGCCGTCTGGCTCGCGCCACCGCACGATCGTTGACGAAGTAGGAAGCCATAACCCCAGTCTGACCGTTCCCGGAGGTGAGCGGTGTAGCGCTGGCCCTGCTCGTCGCAGGTTGGCACACTGCCGGGATGCGGCTCGGCGACACCACCTGGCGTCAGCGAAGCTCCGGGGATCGGCCGGTGTCGTCTGGCGCCAAGCTCTTCATCGCCGACACCGCAAGCTGTCGCATCCATGTCCAGGGCGTCGAGCAGGTGTACGCCGATGCCTGACGGAAGGGAGCTGGCCGCGGCGTTCGTGGAGAGCCTGGAGCGCCGCGACTGGGATGCCTTCGGTGCGCTGTTGCATCCCGACGTCGTCTACGAGATTCCCCAGAGCCGGGAGCGGATTCGGGGCCGCGACCGCTACGTCCAGTTCAACGTCGAGTACCCAGGAGACTGGCACATCGCTCCGCAGGTGGTGCTCGGCGACGGTCATCACGGCGCCGTGCTGTTCCGGTGGACGATGGACCGCGACAGTTCCCAGGCCATCGTCTTTTTCGAGGTTGACGGCGGCCTGATCACCAAGGTCACCGACTTTTGGCCGGAGGCGTACGAGCCTCCACCCGGTCGCGAGCATCTGGTGGAGCGCTGGTAACCCTGAAGGGCGCCAGCCGCCGTTTCGCGATTTGTGGTCGCCTACCGGACTCACCGTCCGGTGCGAGTCCACAGATTGCGGGAGGGCCGTCTCGGTCGGTCGGGGGCGTTCGGACCTAGCACCCGTATCGTGGCGGACGTGGAGCCTGCAAACCCGGTGGCCACTGACCGCGCCCGCAGCACCGCGGCGTTCGCCGCGATGAGCGACGTGGTGCTGGCCATCGCTGGCGAGCTGTCGCTGGAGCCGGTGCTGGACCGGCTGGTCGCCGCCGCCCGCGACCTCGTGAACGCCCGCTACGCCGCCCTCGGTGTGCCCGACGCCGATGGCAGCGGCTTCGCTCGCTTCGTCACCGTCGGCATGAGCGACGAGTTGATCGACGCGATCGGGCCGCTGCCGCGGACGCACGGGCTCCTGGGAGCGATGTTGACCGACCCGGCGCCGTTCCGCACGGACGACATCACCGCCGATCCCCGCTTCCAGTGGTGGCCGTCCGAGCATCCGCGGATGGGCTCGTTCCTCGGCGTGCCGATTCTGTCCAAGGGCGACGTCGTCGGCGCGTTCTACCTGACCGACAAGCAGGGCGCCGTGCGCTTCGACGACGACGACCAGGCGCTGATCGAGCTGCTCGCGGCGCACGCGGCGATCGCCATCGACAATGCCGAGTTGTTCGAACGCAGCCGCGAGGCCAGCGTTGCGCAGGAGCGCAGCCGGCTGGCGCGGGAGCTGCACGACGCGATGACGCAGAACCTGTTCAGCCTGTCGCTGACCGCTGAGGCGGCGGCGAGCATGGTGCGCGCCGATCCCGACCACGCCGAGCGAGAGCTGCGCCGGGTGCAGACTCTCGCCCGTGACACGATGGCTGAGCTGCGGGCCGTGATCTATGAGCTGCAACCCCCGCAGCTGGCCGCCGAGGGACTCGTTGGCACTCTGCGCAAGCGGGTGGCGTTGCTGTCGCGCGCCCACCACGTCGCCATCACGCTGGTCCACCGCGGTGGCCATCCCGACCCGGACATCGAGCTCGAGGTGCTGCGTGTCGCCCAGGAGGCATTGCACAACGCCCTGCGTCACGCCGGGGCCAGCGCCATCCGGGTCACCCTCGACGTCGACGCGCAAAACCTCCGGCTGGTCGTCGCCGACGACGGTCGCGGCTTCGACCCGAACGCTCGTGCCATCAGCGCACGGCGGCTGGGGCTGACGTCGATGCGGGAGCGGGCACGGGCGCTGGGCGGCCGGTTGGACATCGACGCTGCCCCCGGAAGGGGCACCACCGTCACCTTGCGGGTGCCGCGTGGCTGACCAGATCCGTGTCCTGCTCGCCGATGACCATCCGGTGGTGCGCCAGGGGCTGCGCGCCTTCTTGGAGTCCCGCGATGGGATCGCGGTGGTCGGTGAGGCCTCCGATGGCGCGGAGGCTGTCGCCATGGCCGCCCGGCTGCGACCGGACGTCGTGGTGATGGACCTGGTCATGCCTGGCATGGACGGAGTCGCCGCGACCCGCCGCATCGCCACGGGTGAGGCGGCGCCGCGGGTGCTGGTCTTGACCAGCTTCGCCGCCGAGGAGCAGGTGGTGCCGGCAGTGCGGGCCGGTGCCGCCGGTTACCTGCTCAAGGACGCCGAACCGGGGGCAGTCGAGGATGCCGTCCGCCGGGTCGCCGCCGGCGAGTCCCTGCTGCATCCCCAGGCGGTGGCGCGCCTGATGGCCGAGGTGGCAACCAACGCGCCGGCCCGGCCGTCGCGCACCAGCCTCACCCCTCGAGAGGTCGAGGTCCTGCGCCTGCTCGCCGGCGGCCTGTCCAACCGCCAGCTGGCGCGGAAGCTGGTCATCTCCGAGAAGACGGTCAAGACCCACGTGTCCAGCATCCTGTCCAAGCTCGGCCTGGCCGACCGCACCCAGGCGGCGCTGTACGCGGTCCGCGAAGGATTGGTGGAGCCGGATCCCCGCTCGTAGGCCGGTTGGCCTAGGACCATCGGACCAGGAAGGTCCCGTCCGGCGACGGAGGCCGGCGCGCGTGGCCGCTCCTAACGTTGAGTCACCAACGACGACAGGACCGTCCATGCCCCGCACCGCTCTGATCACCGGCGCATCCCGTGGGCTGGGGCTCGCCCTTGCCCGCGCGCTCGCCACCGACGGCTGGCAGCTGGTCATCGACGCCCGTGGCGCCGCCGACCTGCAGCAGGCCGCCGCCGAGCTGGGGGAGCGGACCACCGTGGTGGCGTTGGCGGGCGATGTCGGCGACGAGGCGCACCGCCAGGCGCTGGCCTCAGGCGCCACCGAGCTGGGCGGCCTGGATGCGCTGGTCCACAACGCCAGCATCCTCGGGCCCAGCCCTCAACCCTCGTTGGCCGACTACCCCATGGAGGTGCTGGAGCGCGTCTATGCGGTCAACACGCTGGCGCCGCTGCGGCTGACGCAGCTGCTGCTGGGGCACCTGCGACCGGGTGCCAGGATCCTGGCCGTCACCTCCGACGCCGCCGTCGAGGCCTACGAGGGCTGGGGCGGCTACGGGTCTTCCAAGGCCGCCTTAGAGCAGCTGGCCGCGGTGCTGGCCGCCGAACGGCCGGACCTGCGGGTCTACCGGGTGGATCCCGGGGACATGAACACCCGCCTGCAAGCCGAGGCCTTTCCTGGCGAGGACATCTCCGACCGGCCGCCGCCGGAGGACAGCGTCCCCGGCCTGCTGCGGCTGCTCGACGGCGAGCTGCCCAGCGGCCGGTACCAGGCGCGGGCGATGGTCGCGGCAGGGGTGGGCACGCGGTGACCGCCGTCCTTGCAACCCCGGACGGCGAAGCGCTGGACGGCGCGACGCTGGACTTCTCGCTGCCCGACGAGTTGGTGGCCACCGCGCCACCCGAGGCCCGTGGGCTTGACCGCGACGGCGTTCGGCTGCTGGTCGCGTTCCGCCGCGACGGCAGCCTGAGCAACACGACCTTCGCCGACCTCGGCCGGTTCCTGCGGCCTGGCGACCTGCTGGTGGTCAACACCTCCGCGACGCTGCCGGCGTCCGTCCCGGCGCATGGTGGACTGCTGGTCCACCTGTCGACTCGCACGCGCGACGGCTCGTGGCTGGTGGAGCTACGGCGGCCCACCGGCGCCGGCAGTGTGGCGTACCCCAACGGGCACGTCGGGATGGTCTTGGCGCTGCCCGCCGGCGCATCCGTGAAGCTGGTGGCCCCACAGCGTCCGGTTGGCAAGGTCGCTGCCGGCCCGACCCGGCTGTGGGTTGCGCACGTGCGCGTGCACGGCGACCTGCACGACTACCTTCACCGTCACGGACATCCCATCCGCTACGGCGCCGACGCCGGGGACTGGCCGCTGGCGGCGTACCAAACGGTGTTCGCGAATGAGCCCGGCAGCGCCGAGATGCCCAGCGCCGGTCGTGCCTTCACCCCGCGACTGGTGACCCAGCTGGTGACCCGCGGCATCGGCGTCAGCCCGATCGTGCTGCACACCGGGGTGTCGTCCCAGGAAGCCGACGAGCCGCCGTATGCGGAGCGCTACCGCGTCCCGGCGGTCACCGCGCAACGGGTCAACAGCGCCAGGGCGACCGATGGGCGGGGCATCGCCGTCGGCACGACGGTGACCCGGGCGCTGGAGACGACAGCCGACGCCAACGGCGCGGTCCACGCCGGTGAGGGCTGGACCGAGCACGTGGTGTCACCGGCAGGGGGCGTGCGCGCGGTGGACGGGATCATCACCGGGTGGCACGAGCCGCGCGCCTCCCACCTGGCGCTGCTGGAGGCCATCGCCGGGCGCGACCTGCTACAGCGCAGCTATGCGGCGGCGCTGGCCGGCGGCTACCGCTGGCACCAGTTCGGCGATCTGCACCTCATCGTCTGACCGGCCAACGCCGGCCGGCGTCTATACGTCGCAGTGCTCTATGGATATACTCCCCAGGAGAGCGGCAGCGTGGAGGTCATCGTGACCAAGAAGCTCATCGACATCGATGAGGAGAATCTTGCTCAGGCCAGGCGGATCCTGGCTGCGGACAGCATGAAGGACACCGTGAATCGAGCCCTCAGCGAGGTGATCCAGCTCGCGCGGAGACGCACCCACGCCCGCCGTCTGGGCACCATGGACGGGCTCGACCTCGACGACGAATCGGTGATGGCCGACGCGTGGCGTTGACGGCGGTCTACCTCGCAGACAAGAGCGCGCTTGCGCGCATGAGGGTGGCTGCGGTGCGGAGCCGACTGGAACCGCTGCTCGTGGAGGGCCTCGTCGCTTCGTGCGGCATCATCGATCTTGAGGTGGGATACTCCGCCCGCAATTCGAGCATGCATGAGGCAGTTGCGACCGAGCGCCGTTCGCTTCCTCGAGCCGCACTCAACGACGAGGTGTTCGACCGCGCGCTGGAAGTTCAGGGCCTCCTGGCTTCGCGCGGCAAGCATCGCCTGCCGATACCCGATCTGATCATCGCCGCGTGCGCCGAGCGCGCTGGGCTCACGGTGCTCCACTACGATGCTGACTTCGAGCGAATCGCCGGAGTGACGCACCAGCCGCACGAATGGATCGTGCCGCGCGGAACCGTGTGAGCAAGCGGCTTCAGCTCCTATGCGGTGGAGCGTCCGAGCACCTCGAAGCCGTGGTCGGTTCCGGCCGGTGCCACGATCACCGTGCCGGCCGCGGCGTCGATGGTCTGGCCGTCGACGGTCCAGCGCATCCTGCCGGACCGCATCACCAGCACGTGGTGCTCGGCATGGGTGTGCAGGTCCGCTCGCTCACCCGGCTCGTGGGCGTGCACGTACACCGCCATCGAAGGGAACATGATCGCCTCGTTTGGCGTGTCCGGGGTGACGATTCGGGTCGCGATCGCCGCGTCGGTGTACTCGACCATTCGCAGTC
>JACCVM010000231.1 GCA_013698135.1 Euzebyaceae bacterium
CAGTCGGTGTCGATCGATTTGATCAGCACGGGGTTGTCCCGGTCGGACCAGTCGAAGATCTTCATCCCCTCCCAGTAGTCCTCGCCGGGGTCCTCGGCGGTCGGAATCGACTCGCTGTCGCAGCCGTCGTTGGTGCGCCGCGAGTCGGTCGAGGTGAAGATCAGGTTCTCCCACACCGACACGTCGTTCTGCGAGCCGGGGCAGTCGACCTGCGCCACGATCCGCGGGTGCCGCCGGCTGGAGATGTTGGTGATCTGGAAGCCCTCGTAGTTGCCCTGGATGGCGTACTTGCCCCAGAACGCCAGGTCGCTGTTGTACGACGTGTCGCCGGCCAGCGGCCCCGTCTTGCGCAGGTTGCCGATCAGCCGGATGTTACGGCTGCTGTCGGTCTCCCCTGGCTGCAGATCCGCGCCCGAGTCATCCATGGCGGCGATCTCGTCGTCGGTGAAGCACTGCTCCGCCGACTCGTGCAGCAACTGCGGAGGTGGTGCCAGGAAGCTGGCGAACACGTTGATGCTGCTGAACACCTTGGATGCCAGCTGGGAGATCTGCGAGGAAGAGCCGGACTCGAGTTCCTTGCTGTCACAGACCTCGGGGTGGGCGGCAGCCGGCAATGGCACGGCCAGCAACATCGAGAAGGCCAGGGCAAGGGCAAGTGCGAGGCGGAGACCACGGGACTTGCGTCGTACCATCGTGAACCCTTCGTTTCGTGAGCGGGGGGATGCCGGCGGGGGACCGGCCGGGGGCGGCGACTTGCAACGGATGGTGTGCCGTGAGCCTAGGCCTGTGGCTGGGCACGGAACAAGGAATTGTTGGTCAAAGTCGCAGATACCGCTCGTCGCCGGACGGCCTGGGCTGGTGCGCCGCGGACTGACCGTGGGCCGCACGGGGTACCAGCAACGCTTGAGGAGGTGCTCCATCAGCGATTCGCAGCAGGTTCCCGGCCCGGCCGTCGACAACAACGAGCGGATCACCGCCCGGTCAAGTGACGATTTCGCGCGCCTTCCACGCGAGGAGGTCACGCCGGTCCCTGAGCCGGGCGCTGGCCCAGGGGGCGGGCTGGACTCGGGGCTCAGCAAGCCGCTGCTCACCGTGGCCCTCGGCTTCGCGCTGGTCTTCGCCACCTTCTTGATCCGCAGTCCCGTGCCGCTCGTCCTGGGGATGCTGCTGATGGTCGGTGGGATGGTCTGGAGCAAGGTGTCGCAGGGCCGGGGCTCGGGTTCGGGGCTCGGTCCGGTGACGATTCGACGGGGTTGATCCGCCGGTCAGGCTGGTTCTACCGCCCGCCACCACATCGTCGTCATCTCCCGGGTTTCCGGTACTCCTTCGGCGGTCAGCGCCGCGCGGATCTCTTCGTCGCGCGCAGCGGGCAGGCACAGCCGGCGCCGCACGAACGCCACGACATCGTCGCCGCCGGCGCGCCACGGTGACGGTTGGGACCAGCGGGTCAGCTGGGGGCGGATCCCCAGCTCCTCGAGCGCGGGGAGCAGGTCGTCGATGGTCGGCCCCGGCGGACGTTCCAGCCCGTGCAGCCGCCGCCACAGCGGCACCAGCCACGACAGCGGGTGGCCGGCGGTCTGCTCGGTGACCACTCCTCGTCCCGCCGCCGCCGTCAAGGCCAGGACGAACGGCGCCAGAGCGGCCACGTTGTACAGGACGTGATGGCAGACGACGACATCGGCCGGCGGCGCCGACTCGGCGACGTCTGGCCAGCGGCCGATCACTTCCAGGTGCGAGACGCCGAGGCGGTCGGCGCGGGCGGCGAACGCCTCCACCATGGCGGCGGACTCGTCGACGCCGACCACCCGATGGGCCAGCGGCACCAGCGGCAGCGATGCCGCGCCGCCGCCACAGCCAACGTCCAGCACCGAGCCACCATCGGCCAGCAGCACGGCGGCGGCACGCCGTGACGGGGTCTGGGTCGCCATCGCCTCGTCGGCCAACCGGTCGAACAGCGACACAGCGAAGCCCCACGGTGACTCCGGGGCGTTGGCCAGCAGCTCTGGCGGCAGGGCCAGCGACTCCAGCGACTCGCGCCAACGCTGGACGGCGGACATGCCCGCCAGTGTCGCAGCATGGCAAGCGTGTGCGGGTACCGCCGCCAGCGCGGTCGGCTGCACACGACTCACCGAGGAAGGCGCGTGTGTGCGACCGCAGCCGCCGGCGCGGTCGGCTGCACACGAATCGCCTGACCTGCGGGGAACTCGCGTTCGGTTGTGGTGAACTTCGGCCGTGGCGAACTTTGTCAACCGCGAACGCGAACTGGCCGCCCTGGAGCGCGCCGCGGGCCAGCAGCCCGGATTGGTGATCGTGTCGGGCCGCCGGCGGGTGGGCAAGACCGCCCTGCTCGACCGCTTCGCGCACGCCCGTCGGGCGGTGTTCCTGCCCGGCACCCGCGCTCCTGTCGCCGAGGCGCTGCGCCGGCTGGAGGAGCGACTGCGGGTCACCGCCGCGCCGGTCCCCGGCGACCTGCTGGACCTTGGCTCGCTGCGGACCTGGGACGCCGCTTTGGGCTACCTGCTCGCCCGGGCCTGCGATGAGCCGCTGTTGGTGGTACTCGACGAATTTCCCTACCTGTGCGAAGCCGACCCCTCGCTGCCGTCGACGTTGCAGGCGCGCTGGGATCACCGCGGCGACTCGCAGCTGTCACTGGTGCTCGCGGGGTCGCATGTCGGGCTGATGGAACAGCTGGTCACCGCCGACGCGCCGCTGTTCGGCCGAGCCGACGCCCATCTGCGGCTGGCACCGTTCTCCTGGCGGGACGCAGGCTTGCTCGCCGGCGGCGACGATCCCGCCGCTTGGCTGGAGGCCTACGTCACCGTGGGCGGGATGCCCCGGTACCTGCGACTGTGGGATGCGCGTCACAGCGCGATGACCAACCTGGCCGACCTCCTCGACGGTCCCGGCGCGCCGCTCGGCGACGAGGGCACCGTCGTGCTGCAGGAACTGACGCCGGGGTCGGCGGCCGCGCGGGTGCTTGAGCTGGTGGCCCTGGGTGCGGACACGTTCACAGCCGTGCGAGAGCGAGCTGGACTGGCGCCCGCGACTGCCAGCGACGCGCTGTCCCTGCTGGAACGACTCGGTCTCCTCGACCGCTTGACCCCGGTAGGCGAGGATCCTCGCCGCACGAAGCGGGTGCGCTACCAGGTCCGCGACCCGTTCCTTCGGCTGTGGTTGGGGCTGGTGCTGCCCAACCGCGACGCCTTCGAGTTGGGTCGCGGCACTGGTGTCTTGGCCGCTGCCCGCGAGCAGCTTGCGGTCAGCCAGCAACAGGCGTTCGCCACTGTCGTCCGCGACTGGTTGGGGAACCGTCAGCAGACGGCCTGCGGAGCCTGGTGGACAACCGGGGAAGGCGTGGTGGAGGCGCTGGCCCTGCGCGGCCACACCCCGGCTGCGGCGGCAGCGGCCCGCTGGGCCACCGGGGTCGACGCCGCCGCGGAGGTCGCGGACCTCCGCCGCATGCTGGCCGCCGGACCGTACGCCAATCCCGAGGAGCTGCTGGTGGCGGCTCGCGACGGCCAGGGTGTCATCACAGCGGCCGACCTGTATGCCGGCACGTAGGGTGTGGGGATGGGCGTGTTCAGCAAGCGCAATGACATCGAGGAGCCGGGCGCCGGCGGATCGGGTCTGCACCTGGACCTCGACGAGCGCTACTGCCCCACCTGCCGCCGACAGCTGCAGCCATGGCAGGCCACCTGCCCCGACGACGGCACGGCCGCCGTGCCGCGAGGGCAGCTGCCCTCGACCATGCCACCGCCGCCGGCGCACCTGCTGGAAGACGACGACCGCTGACGTCGCGAGCAGGTCAACCCACCGCGATCAGGGCCACCCCGCCCGCCGCCGCCCCGAGGCTGACGAGCTGCACCCTGGTGAGGCGCTCGGCCAGCACGACCCGGGCTAGCACCACGGTGCTGACGGGATACAGCGACACCAGCACCG
>JACCVM010000233.1 GCA_013698135.1 Euzebyaceae bacterium
CGGCCAGCATGTCGATGACCCGCCGCGCCACCTTGGCGAAGTCGACACGCTCGCGTGACTCCTGGCTGAGCGTCTCGTGCACCAGCGCGATCGAGGCGATGCGGCGCACGCTCTCAGCCAGCGCCTCACGAGCCTCCGCCGACTGCAGCCGCCGAGCCTGGAGTCGCAGCAGCGCGGCGACCGTCTGCAGGTTGTTCTTCACGCGATGGTGGATCTCGCGGATGGTGGCGTCTTTGAGGCGCAGGGCGCGCTCATGGCGCCGCAGCTCGGTGACCTCGCGAACCAGCAGTAATCCACCGATGACGTCGTCGTGGCCGATCAGCGGCAGCAGCCGGCGCATGACCACCGCCCCCTGACGCTCGACCTCCACGACGCGCGACTCGCCAACGTGGAGCGCTGTAAGCAGCTCGTCGTGACCGAGGTCAAAGTCGCGCAGGTTCTGACCGAGCAGGTTTTCCAGGCTGCCCATCCGCCGGTACGCCGAAATCGCGTTCGGCGACGCGAAGGTGACGCGGCCTTCCGCATCGACGCGCATGATGCCGTCGCCGACGCGCAGGGCGACCTCCCGCTCCTCGGGGTGGTCGTCGGCGTACGGGAAGTTGCCGTCGGCCAGCATCTGGGCCAGCTCACCGGCGGACTGCAGGTAGGTCAGCTCCAGCTGCGACGGCGAGCGTGCCGTGGCAACGTTCGCCTCGCGCGTGACGACCGCCGCGATCTCGCCGTGGAAGCGGACGGGGATGGCCTCCTCGCGAACGGGCACGCCGGTCGACCAATCCGGGTCGGCGTCGCGGATGACGCGTTGCTCGGCGAACGCCCGACCCACCATCGGCCGGTCAGTCATCGGGAACGCCTGGCCGACGAGGTCTTCGGAGTAGATGGTCTGGGCGGTATACGGCCGCATCTGGCCGACGCACAGGTAGGCGGCGCTGTCGTCGAATAAGGTGTGGCGGACGAACAGCAGCAGGTCGGCGAAGGACAGGTCAGCCAGGATCTGCCAGTCGGCCAGCAGCAGCTGCAGATGGTCGACGGTGTCGGCGTTCAACCCCGTGCGATCCAGTAGCCGCTCTTCCAACAGCGCCATGCGTCAGTCCTGCTCCAGCAGTACCAAAACGTCGCCTTCCTGCACCACATCGGCGACATCCACTTGGATCGCCAACACCGTCGCGGCGGCCGGCGCGAGCACGGGGATCTCCATCTTCATCGACTCGACGACCAGCAGGATGTCGCCCTCGGCGACACGCTTGCCTGGGGTGACCTCGACGGCCACCACGTTGGCCACCATCTCGGCGACGACCTCCAGCACGCGGCTTACCGCTCGAGGAAGCGCTCAAGGCCCTTGATGGGGCCCACCTCGCGGATGCGCGCAAAGGCGCGCGCCTCGATCTTGCGCACCTCGGGAATCGTCAGGCCCAACCGGTCGGCCACCTCGCCCGGCTTGGCGGGCGTGCCGTCGACCAAGCCCATGCGCAGCTCAACCACGCGCCGCTCGACCTCGGGCAGACGTCGCAGCACGCCCGACAGCTTCTGGCGCAGCGCGTTGAGCGCCGCCGCCTCGGGGTCGGCGTCGCGGCTCCGGCTCGCGGCGGGGCGAGCGGGCCGGTCGGGGCGCTTGTTTGGACTCATGTCCTACCGCTTCGTTACTTGAGGACTTCCGCGGTCATGCTACCCGTGTGCTGCATCGCCCCGGCCAGCGGGCTTGGCAAGGCGGGTGCGTGCGACGGATCACCTAGGCTCGCACGCTGTGGAGCAACTCCAACAACTCGTCGACGCCGCGGATACGGCCGCGCTGCTGCGCGCGGTGGACGGCCTGTGCGCCGGCAGGGAGTGGGATCGCCTCGCCGATCTGGCGCGACGCTGCCGGGACGCCGTGGAACTCGGCAAGCAGCTGTGGCCCGTGGCGATGCACATCGACTACCGCCTGGCCTGGGAAGGACCCGCGTCGCACGCGGCCGCGGTGCTGCGTCCAGGAGCCGGTCGCTTCGCGCTGGGTCCGCTCACGGAGGTGGCGGCCAGCACGCACGACTGGGGCGCACTGGCTCCGCATCTGGGAGATCCCATCTCGGCGGCTGCCGTGGCCGGCGAGCGCGTGCTGCGTGGCGAGGATCTGCGCGAGGCACAACCGGCCGCGTTGTTGGGAAGTGCGGAGCTGCCCCTGGTCCTGGCCGACTGGGAGCCCGCGTACGCGCTGCCGACCTACCGCGACCGATCGGCGCTGTTTCCCCGCCCGAAGGCGACGCTTTCCGGTCCTGGGCGCCCGGCGACCGCCTCCACCAGCGGGCGAGGCAGCGACGACGAGGCCGTCCGCGCCCTGCGCGACGTCGTCGAGACGTGGGTGTCGCAGTCATCGGGGCGCGTCGACGCCGTGGTGGTCGAGGGCCCTGCCGAGGCCGCGGTCGGGGCGCTGGCGCCGGAGGGGTTGTTGTACGAGGTCGACGCCGCCGAGGTGCTGGCCATCCTGCAGTGGGCCGGCGCCAGCGGGGGCGCCTACGGACGCCGGCGCGGTGGGGCGGCTGGGCGCTTCACCGCGTGGTGGGTCGCCGCGGCGGTCGCGGGTCTGGAGTGGCCGGCCGACCCCAGTGACGGCCAGTTCGCCGGCGACTTGGGGACCGCTGCCGACGAGCTGCGCTGGTATGTGTGGAGCGCTCCAGGTGACGACAGCGGCTGGGTGCTGCGGGTTGCCATCGCCGACCCGGTCGATGGGCTCGCCTGGGCGGTGGATGCCAGCGACCGGCGGGACGAGGAAGCGGCCGAGACCGTCGCGGTACCACCGGCGGCTACCTGAGTCCTCGTGGTCCTCGTCGTCGTCACCGTCGCCTGCTCCGTGGTCATCGGCTGGCTGCGCGGAGGGCGGCTGGCCAACCTGAGTTCCCTGCGACTGGCCGGACTGTGGTGGCTGGTGCTGGCCGCCGGCGCGCAGTTCGTGCTGTTCGCGGTCACTCGGACGGGGGGACCCGCCCAGACGCTGGCGCTGCCGCTGCTGGCTGTGGGCCAGGTGGGGCTGCTCGGCTTCATCTGGGTCAACCACCTGCTGCCGGGCATCGTCCTGGTGCTGGTGGGCTCCGTCGCCAACGCCGCCGTCATCGTCGCCAACCGAGGCATGCCGGTATCCGCCGGGGCCCTGGCCAGCGTGACGGGCGGCACGTCGGACTTCGAGCCGGGCCAACACCGGCTGCTGGAGGCCGGCGACCCCCTGAGGTGGCTGGCCGACATCATCGCCGTGCCACTGTTGCGTACGGTGGTCAGTCTTGGCGACGTGGTGCTCGCCGCGGGTATCGGTCTGCTGGTCAGCACCCTGATGCTGCGGGCTCCTGAGTCCGCAGCATCCTCGCGTCAGCAGCGGTAGCGCACCCCGACTAACCACGCAGCCAGCGCACCGTCTCAGTCAGGCCCTCCCGCAAGGTCGTCCACGGCTTCCAGCCCAGCTCCGTGGCGGCCAGGCGTGCGTCCAGCGCGATGTTGCGCAGCTCCCCGGGGCGTTCCGGCGCATGCTCGGCTTGCCGGTTGTAGCCGATCACCTCCGCCAGTGCGGTGAACAGCTCGTTGACGCTGGTTTCCTCGCCGGTTCCGATGTTGCAGCGAAGGCCGTCACCACGCTCCATCGCCAGCACGAAGGCGTGGACCACGTCGTCAACGAACACGAAGTCGCGGGTCTGCTGCCCGTCCCCGAAGATGGTGACCGGCTGATCCTCCAACATGCGGCCGCCGAAGATGGAGACAACCCCGGCCTCGCCCATCGGGTCCTGCCGCGGACCGAAGACGTTGCCCAGCGCTAACGAGGTCCACTTAAGGTCGTACAGCGCCGCGTAGGTGTACAGGTACTCCTCGACGCCACGCTTGCTGGCACCGTAGGGCGAGTGCGGATGCCCGGGATAGTCCTCGGCGATCGGCAGCTCCTCGGCGGATGGCTCGCCGTAGATGCAACCGCCCGAGGTCGCCATGACAATTTTTCGGGCCCCGTGCTTGCGGGCGATCTCCAGGAGGTTGACCGTCCCCAGGACGTTGATCTTGGCGTCGCGCACCGGGTCAGCGACGCTGCGGCGCACGTCGATCTGCGCCGCAAGGTGCAAGACCACCTCCGGTTGCGCCCGGGCGACGACCCGCTCCAGGCCGTCGGAGACGAGATCGATGCGCTGGAAGACCAGCGGCAGGTCGGGGTTGCGGCGGGCGTCGTCGAGGTTGTGCAGCTTGCCGGTGGACAGGTCGTCCACCACCGTCACCTTGTGGCCCTCCGCCAGCAGACGGTCGGTCAGCATCGATCCGATGAAGCCGGCCCCGCCCGTCACCAGCACGCTGGTCAATGGTCTTCCTTTGTCCGCACCATTCCGTGATCGTGCCAGATCACGGGCGCGTCGAGGTCAGCCGGCGGCCCGCAACCGGATCCGGACCCGAGCCAGCAGGCCGGGCGGCGCGCAGTCCCGGCACTTGGCGGCCACCAGCGCGCGCAGCTCCCGCTCGAACTCCGCACGGTCAAGGCACGGCGGGCAGTCTTGCAGGTGATGCTGGATCGCCGCCTCTAGATCCATCTGCGTCTCGCCGTCCAGGTAGATCTCCAGGCGGTCGAGCACGTCGCGACAGTCCTCATTCATCGTCGCTGCTGCCTCCTGCGTCGCCCGTTGCCGCCGGCAGCAGGCCTCGGGCCGCCGCGTAGTCGTACAACGCTTGATGCAGCGCTGCTCTTCCCCGGTGCAGCCGGCTCATCACCGTGCCGATCGGCGAATCCATGATCTCGGCGATCTCGGCATAGCTGAAACCCTCGACGTCGGCCAGGTAGACCGCCATGCGGAACTGCTCGGGAAGGTCGGCCAGCGCCCGCTTGACCTCGTCGTCTGGCAGCTGCCGGAGGAACTCGACCTCGGCGGGTGCCTGCGTGGTGGCCGCGATCCGGTCGTACAGCGAGAAGTCGCCACCGTCCTCCAGGCCGTCGCGGTAGGCGTCGACGGACACGGGAGTGGGCTGGCGCTGCTGGCGGCGATAGGTGTTGATGTAGGTGTTGGTCAGGATGCGATACAGCCAGGCTCGCAAGTTGGTGCCCGGCTCGTACTGGTGGAACGCCCGGTAGGCCTTGGTGAACGCCTCTTGCACCAAGTCCTCCGCGTCGGCGGGGTTGCGCGTGTAGCGCAGGGCCGCCGAGTACAGCTGATCCAGGTAGGGCAGCGCGTCGCGGCCGAAGACCTCCCGCCGCTGGTCGTCGGTGAGCTCCTGCCTGACCGTGCCGCTCGGCACCCTGCCTCCCTGTCCTCATGTAGTGAAGCGGTAGGACACAAGACCTTCGTTGTGCGTTCGCCGAGGGGAGTGTAGGCGCTGCCCGGACCAGGCTCCGTGCCGGTCTTACACGCCAGTTCGTGTAAAACCTTGTTGACACGTGTTGTCAAGCCGCGTACAACGACACCGCTGGAACGACAGGGAGCACAATGTGACCGACGACCCGCTTGGCGCTTGGCTGCGTGAGACCAGCGACGCCGATGCCCGCGCTCCACAAGCCGGGCCCGCGCCTGCGGCCGACGGCCGAGTCCCGCAGCCCGACGGACGGAGTACCGAGGCCAGCGGTGATCGGGTGGCGGCGCTGTTCGCCGACGACCGGTTGCCGACCGCGCCGAACCGCCGCAGACGGCTGCTGTGGCTGCTCGCCGCCCTTCCCTGGCTGGTGGTGGCTGTGCTGCTGCTGGCCCGAGGCGGCCAGGCGCCGACCCAAGGCGCCGTGGGCTCCCAGCCTCTGCACGAAGCGGGAAGTCATTCGACCTCGGAAGCCGGCGATTCGCATCCTGCCGAGATCCTGACCGCGTCGCTTCCCGACGACCGGCTGCTGGCGGTAGCTGCCGTGGCGGTGCGCACCGAAGCCACGGCCACCGACGGCCTCGCGCGGCGCTATGTCGACACCGTGGCCGCCGAGTCCGTGATCCACCATGGGGACATCGCCATTGTCACCGTCCGTGCCGTGGTGCTGGACGGCACCGCCGATCGCTGGCTGCGTGCCCGGCCGGCCCGCTTTGCGGTGCCCGTCGGTGCGGCAGACGGCGAGGTGGTCGCCCTGGCCGAGCCGTGGGTCCTGGCGCCGCCCACGGCCCGGCCTGCCGCCCCGGCGTGGCGGCCGCTGGCCGACCGGTCGCTGGCGCCGGCGGTAGTGGTGACGCTGCGCAAGGCGGGCTACCGCACGATCGGGCTGGCACGGTTGAGCGTCCGCCACGACCTGGTGGGCATCGTGCGAAGCAGCGTGCGCGCCCGAGCCCCCGGTGAACGGACGGTCCGCCGTCACACGTTGTGGCTCAGCGACGACTCGCCACCCCAGCTGCTCGGTGCCTCGCCCCCGGAGCCGACGCTGCCGCCGCCCTCCCCTGCGCTATCCAACCGTCCTTCGCCGTCGCCGACCAGCACCCCCGAACCGTTGGAGCAGCCGTGACCCTTCCCGCCCCAGCTGCCGCCAGCCGTCGCCGACCGGACGGCGCCGCGGGACCGGGTCCTTCGGGCGGCGCTGGCCGCCGACCACCATCGCTCGGCCCAACTCCCGCTGGACCCCGCGGCAGGCAGTCGCTGCCGCTGCTGGCGGCGGCCTTTGCCACGCTGTACTGCGAGTTCGAAGCCGGTCGCCGCCCTCGGCGTCACCTCACCTCGATGGCCACTCCACTGCTCGTCGCACGGCTGGCCGCCGCCTCGGTCCGGCCCAGCACCCCTGCCACGGTGGCGCGCGTGCTGGTCGTCCCGGTCGAGAGCGACACCGCCGAGGCGGTGGTCGTGGTACGCCGCGGTGAGCGGTACACCGCCCTGGCCTTGCGATTGGTGCGCACGGGCGACGGCTGGCGCATCGACGACGTCGCGCGCCCCGAGCTCGGTGGCCTGCCGCCACCGCCCTTTCCCATGCCCGCCGACGAGGAGGACGGCTTCGCCGCAGTGGCTGCTGGATTGCCACAGCTGGCTTGTGATGGGTAGCCTGCCGCCCAATGCGCGCGTATCGACGCACGCGGCATCCGCTTCTTGTCCTTGGCGTTGTTGCTGCCGCTGCCCTCTCCGCCTGCCTGGTCACGCCCGTGGCTCGAGCTTCCGACCCGCGGCTGCAGGAGGCCATCGACCGCCGCCTCGAGGTGCAACAGCGCCTCGACGGCCTGCTGGACCGCACCGGCCGATTGGAGGCCGAGGTGTCGGCGGAACGTGAGCGGCTGCAAGTGCTTCGTGTGACCGCCACCGGGCAGCGGCGCCGGGCAAGGGCAGCCGGTGATCTGGTGGCGTCCCGCATCCGCGCCGCCTACAAGTGGGGCCAGACCGACCTGTCGCTGTCGCTGCTCACCAGCGGTTCTTCCGCGCAGGCCAGGGAGCGGGCCCAGATGTTGGGGCTGCTGGCCCAGCGCAGCCGCGCCGAACTGGAGAGGGTGGCGGCGGCCCGCGAGCGCACCGACGCCACCGCGGCACAAGTCGCCGCGTCGGTCAAGCGGTTGCGTTCCAGGCAGGCGCAGCTGGACGCGGCGCACGCCGAGTCGACTCGGTTAGTCGCTCAGGCACGGTCCGACGAGCAGCAGATCCGCGAGACCATCGCGGCCGAGCGCCGGGCCGCCCGCGAGGAGGCAGCACGCCAACGGCGCGAGGCGGCAGCCGCGGCC
>JACCVM010000249.1 GCA_013698135.1 Euzebyaceae bacterium
TGTTCATCGGGGCCACGGGGCTGGGCGCTGGGACGCTCAAGGACTTGGCCCTGGCGCTGTTCGTCGGCATGGCGATCGGCACGTTCTCCTCCGTCGTGGTGGCGACCCCGTTCCTGGTGTGGTTGAAGGAGAAAGAGCCTCGCTGGGCCGAGCTCAAGCAGCGTGTAGAGTCCCGCCGCCGTAGCGCCGTCGACGCCGCGACCGACGGCGAGACAGCTGCGGCTGCGTCCACCACAGCAGCGCGACCGTCCGCACGGCAACACAAGTCCGGCAAAAGCCGCGCCGCCCGGCGGCGCTGACCAAGGCGACACCGATGCGCATCGAGCTGGACCTTCAGACCGTCCAAGGGTCGATCCGCGACATTCCCGATTTCCCCAAGCCCGGTGTGGTGTTCAAGGACATCACGCCGCTGTTGGCCGACCCAGCCGCCTTCTCCACGGCCGTCGATGCCATCGTGGTCAGCTACGGGCGGGGCAAGATCGACAAGGTTGTTGGCATCGAGGCGCGGGGCTTCATCGTCGCGGCCCCGGTCGCCTACCACTTCGGTGCCGGCTTCGTGCCGCTGCGCAAGGCGGGCAAGCTGCCCTACGACACCATCAGCGAGACCTACGAGCTGGAGTACGGCAGCGAGACGCTGGAGGTGCACGCCGACGCCTTCAAGGCCGGCGAGCGCGTGCTCATCGTCGACGACGTCCTCGCCACGGGGGGAACGGCCAAAGCCGCCTGCAACCTCGTGGAGCACAGCGGCGCCACCGTCGCCGGTCTCGCCTTCGTCATCGAGCTGGAGTTCCTCAAGGGCAGTGCCAGGCTCGACGGCTACGACTACGTGAGCCTGCTGCAGTACTGAACTCCGGCCCTCGGGCGCTCCGCAAGGAGCGACGTGTTCGTGGCCCGGTTGCCGTCGAGTCCACGCGGTCGAGGGGTATCGTGGATAGCTGAAGATTCGAACCGTAAGGGAGTTGCGACGAGCCCAGCGGACCCCAGCAGTTCGACGCGGGCCCCTGCCCGGCCCGACGCCGTTGACGTCCCCGTCCCAGGCGGGGCTGATCCCGTCGTGTCCTCTCCAGGCGGGGCTGATCCCGGCCAAGTCTCTCCAGGCGGGGCTGACGGTCAGCAACCCGAACAGCCAGCGTCGGCGCGTCCTCGCCAGTCGGGTGTTCGCGCCGTGCTGGCTCGTCTGCCGATGATCGACCTGGCCCCACAGGTCCCCGAGCGGTTGCAGCCGCTCATGACGGTGCTGAAGGCCAACAGCCCCAAGGTCGACGTCAAGGCGGTGCTGCGCGCCTACGAGGTGGCCGATCGGGCACACGAGGGTCAGAAGCGCCGCTCCGGGGAGCCCTACATCGTGCACCCCCTCGGGGTGGCCGAGCTGCTGGCGGAGTTGGGGATGGACACCCCGACGATCGTCGCGGCGTTGCTGCACGACGTCGTTGAGGACACCGAGATGAGCGTCGACAACGTCGCCGCGGAGTTCGGTGCACAGGCGGCCGCGCTGGTCGATGGGGTGACCAAGCTGGATCGCATCCAGACGTCGTCCAAGGAGGAACAGCAGGCCGAGAGCCTGCGCAAGATGCTCATCGCGATGGCTTCCGACGCCCGCGTGCTGCTCATCAAGCTGGCCGACCGGCTGCATAACATGATCACGATCCACCACCTGCCTCGTGACAAGCAGAAGCGGATCGCCACCGAGACGCTGTCGATCTACGCGCCGCTGGCTCACCGCCTGGGGATGCAGACCTTCAAATGGCGTCTGGAGGACCTGGCCTTCGCCACGCTGCACCCGAAGCGCTATGACGAGATCAAGGCGATGGTGGCCGAGCGCCAACCGCAGCGCGACCGCTACCTGGACGAGGTCGTCGCCGAGGTCGATGAACAGCTGCGGTCGGTCAAGCTGCGCACCGAGGTCACGGGCCGCCCGAAGCACTACTACTCCATCTACGAAAAGATGGTGGTGCGCGGCAAAGAGTTCAGTGACATCTACGACTTGGTCGGTCTGCGGGTGATCGTCGACTCGGTCAAGGACTGCTACGCCGCCCTCGGCACGCTGCACGCGATGTGGCGTCCCATCCCGGGACGCTTCAAGGACTACATCGCGATGCCCAAGTTCAACCTGTACCAGTCGCTGCACACCACGGTCGTCGGGCCGACGGGCAAACCGATCGAGGTCCAGATCCGCACTCGAGCGATGCACCGCACCGCCGAATTCGGCATCGCGGCGCATTGGAAGTACAAGTCGACTTCACGTGCCGACTCGTCGTCCAAGGCGGTCGACGGCGACGCGCCATGGCTGTCGCAGATGCTCGACTGGCAGTCCGACACCGCGGACTCCGGCGAGTTCATGCACAACATGCGCCTGGACCTGTACGCCGACGAGGTGTTCGTGTTCACGCCCAAAGGCGATGTCACGGCGCTGCCGCGTGGCTCGACGCCGGTGGACTTCGCCTACTCGGTCCACACCGAAGTCGGCCACCGCACC
>JACCVM010000151.1 GCA_013698135.1 Euzebyaceae bacterium
GTTTCCTGACGCCCAGTTCATCCACCTGATCCGTGACGCCCGTGGCTGCACGGCCTCGTTGAAGAAGCTCGGCTGGTGGGGATACGAGGCACCGGACGCGCTATCGCTGTGGCGCCGCTCCGTCGAGAGTGGGATCCGCGCCCGGGAGTTCCTGCGACCCGACCAGTACCTGGAGCTGCGCTACGAGGATCTGGTGGCCGACCCCGTCAGCCAGCTGCAGCGCATCTGCGCGTTCCTCGGGACTGGGTTCACCCCGGTGATGCTGCAGCACCATGAAACTGGCGAGAAACTGATCGACAAGCCGTACCACGAGCGGGTCTACCGGCCGGTCGACGACGCGTCGCTGCAGTCCTGGCGGGAGGTGCTGGAGCCGGCCGAGCTGGCGTTGGTGGAAAAGAAGGCGGGCAACCTGCTCGACGAGTTCGGCTACCCACGCCTGGAGGGGCTGCCCAAGGTCGGCAAGGACCTGGAGCAGCGGTACACCGCCCGGGTGAAGCGACGGACCAAAACGGCCGAGAAGGCCAAGCGTCGTCACACCAAGCAACGCGAGGTCTACACCCAGCCGGTGGCGGCACGGCTCACCTCCGGGCAGCGACGCCTGTACTGGCTACTGCGGCTGACACGGCGAGCCTGAGACGGGCTGGCTAACGGCTCAACCGGTCGGCTTGAAGCTCTCCACCGGCTTGCCGGCGACGGTGAAGGTGAAGGTGTTGCGCACCCGGCTCAGGTCGAGACAGGAGCGCTCGTACAACCGCTCCGCGTTGGCGGCGAAGGCGCTCAGCGGTCCCTCGGGAAGGTCGCCGTGCAGGTAGGTCTTCATCGCCTGGCGCTGCGCCAGCATGGGATCGTCAGTCATGGCTCGGTCGAGGATCTCTAGGAGCTCGTCGCAGTCGCGGTCGAGCACGTAGGACCCCTGCTGACTTGGGAACATCTCCGCGAAACCGTCGTGGGGCAGCATCTTGGGGTTGGACACGATCACGGGCCGGTCGGTGTACAAGAAGTCGGTGACCACGCTGGAGATGTCGGAGATGCAGACGTCGGCGGAGTCGAACCAGTCGTAGACGGAGCGCTCGGGGACGTCACGGGCAACGCTGTGGCGTTGAGCGTTGGGAGCCGTGCGCAGCAACCGCTCGATCTCGTTGCGGGCGTCCAGCATCGTGCGCCGCTGCCGGCCGGACGCCGGGTGCGGCTTGAAGATGATGCCCCAGTCCGGTCGTTCGGCGATGAGACGACGGACGATGTGGGGCCCCATCAGTTCCAGAGAGCTGTAGTTGGACTCCTCGTAGTAGCCCTCCCACGTCGGGGCGTACAGCAGCTGCACGCCATCGCCGTGGCGTCGACCAACGACGGCGGCGTCGACCTGCGGCCTGCCGATGATGGCGAAGCGGCCGCGGTCGATCTCGATGCCGGCCGCCTCGTAGCGGTCCACGGCACACGGACCCGCGACCCACAGCTCGTCGTACACCCGCGCGACCGGGTTGGCGCTGGTGCTCTTGTCACTGTCGCCGTGGTTGAGAAACACGTGCTTGACACCGGCTTCCCGCAGCAGCTGCACGTTCTTGCCCGAGTTCGCCGAGTAGAAGGCCAGCCGCACCGTCGGCAGCACGCAGCGCTCGACATCCCGGGTCCGGGGGGCATAGATGACCGGCCACTGAGTCTCCGCCAGGTTGGGCAGGTGCGTCGCCTCTCGCACCACCACGATCAGTCGTTTGGAAGACGCGTTGTACGCGCTCATCCACTGGTTGAACATGTAGGCCTGCCCACGCCCGGCGGCGACATACACGATGCCCTGCGGAGCGAAGGCCTCCAACTCGGCCAGCAGCTGTTGCTCGTAGCGCTCCACCCTGCCGCTGTTGACGAACCGGGCCGACCAGCGGTTGGCGAAGCCGGCGAAGCCCACCATGGCTGCCATCCCCGCCACGACCACCAGCACGACCAGGACCCGCGGCGCCGAACTGGCCACAGCCGCCGCGAGCCCCACGACGACGATCGCCTCGATCCCGATGATGATGCTGGGGCCGATGGCGGCTCGACGCCGGGCACGGGCATGGAAGGTGCGCAACTCCAGCTCCTGGCCGACGTTGCGCACGCCCAGCAGCGGCCGCAGCGCCGCCGCGCGCGACATCGCTCTGCTGAACTCGGTCCACGACAGCTGCGCGACCACGATGCCGATCGCGTATGGAATCAACACCAACGACGATCCACCGGTGGCCACGCTGAGGACCACCAGCACACCCAGGCCGCGCAACATCGCACGTGTCCGGGAACCCAGCCCCCGGCGGCTGAGGATGCTGCCACCTGGGGTCGCCGGGTAGGCGGCCAGCCACTCGGCGAGCGCCGCCACGACCATGGCCGCCGCCGCCAGCCATGGCAGGGCGAACAGCACGGCCATCCCCAGCGCCAGAGCCGTCAGCAGGGTGATGGGCAGGAACGCCGTCCGTAGCGCGTCGCGCAGCACCCTCCCCAGTCCCGACCGCTGCTTCGACGGATCCAGGTCGGCGCCGGCCTGCTCCTCGGCGAATTCGAGCTGTGACGCACCCTCGTCGTCGGTGCCAGACTCCTCGTCCTCGCTGGGGCGATCCTTGTCGGTGCTCTCGTCAGCCACCGGACTCCTTGCCTCCTTGCTCTGGGCGCACTGGTCAGCAGTGCTTGGGAGGGCAAAACTCTACCGTCCGACCAGAAAGCCCCAGCCCCAGGCGTGATGCATCGTGGCGAAGATCAGCGGAAGACGCGCCATCTGCTGGCGGTCGTGCCCGGCCAGCGCTGCCGCGGCCACCGCGGTCACCAGGTAGGCGCCGGGCACCAGCAGGAACCGCCGGCGCCCGGTGGTGGCCAGCAGCAGGCCGGTCGCGTTGGCGATCAAGGCCGCCGGCGCAGCCAGCTGACGAGCACGGAGCGACCGAGGGTGCTGGCGCAGCACCGCACGCTTGTACCGTCCGTAGTCGCGGTACTGCCGTGCGAGCGGGGCCAGCGAGGATCGGGGGCGGTAGTCCACCACCAGCTGCGGGTCGAACCACACCACGCCGCCACTGTCGCGGATGCGCCAGTTCAGCTCGTAGTCCTGGTTGCGCCGCCAGCGCTCGTCGAAGCCGCCCACCCGCTCCAGCGCCGCGCGGCGGAACACCCCCAGGTAGACGGTGTCGGTCGGTCCCGGCTGCCCGCCGTAGTGAAAGTTCGCGTTGCCAACGCCGAAGCGGGAGGTCATGGCCGCTGCGACAGCCTGCTCGAACGGCGTCTGGCCGCAGGCGTGCTGGATGCCGCCCACGTTGTCTGCAGCGGTGACCTGCAACGTGTGCACGGCGCGGCGCAGGTAGCCCGCCGGCAGCACGGCGTGGCTGTCGACGCGGGCCACCACCGCGCCGCCACTGGCGGCGATGGCGACGTTCAATGCCGACGGGGTCGTACCGGCCGGATTGTCGACCACCGTGATCCGGTCGTCGGCGTCGGCGAGGTGGCGGGCCAGCGCCTCGCTGTCGTCGTCGGACGGGCCGACGGCGATGACCAGCTCGAGGTGGCCCGGGTAATCCTGCGACAGGACAGCGCCCACCGAGCGCCCCAGATCACGCGCGCCGTTGCGCAGCGGCATGACGACGGAGATGTCCGGCCAGTCAGGGACCACGGCGAACCAGCCGGCGAAGGGCCGACGAGCGGGCACGGTTGGCCAGACCGCGCAGCTGGGGGGCCACCGAATCGGGCAGGCGGCTGGCGACCGCGCGAGCCGCCCGGCGGGTGACCACCTGCCCTCGCGAGGAGGCAGGCTTGTTCCTGCGGGTCCGGCGAGGCTGCGCCTTGCCAGGCTTGACCCGCGCCACCGCCAGCCACCTCGGATCCAGGGTGCGGTCGACCAGCCCCAGCCGAGGACGTGCGCTCCAGTTCACCTCGTCGCCGAACTGTTCGCGTCGCTGCGCCAGCTCAGTGCCGGTGACGACGCTGCGGCGGGAAGAGCCGCCAGGAGGCACCAACGCATCGAAGCGGGTGGCGTCGTCGAAGTGGTAGCCGAAGAAGTGCGCTAACGCCGCGGTCTTGTCGTGCAGCAACCCTGCGGCCTCCGGGTCCAATGACGTTGCCCAAAAAGCCACCCGAGCCACATCGATCGGGTCGGTCGAGCGGGTGCGCCCCTCCACCACGGTCGGTGCCGGCCGGTCGCCGTGCACCACATGGTGCGCCAAGACGTTGGCCGACCACGGCTCGCCGAGCCAGTCCAGCAGCTCACGCATGGTGGACTCCGGCTCGAGCACCAGATCCTCGTACCGGCACAGCAGGAAGCGGTCCCCCAGCGCTGCCGCGCGTTCCACCATCCCCATGTTGAGCCGCTGCCAGTTGGTGACGGCCCGGGGCCACGAGAACTTGAAGCGGTTGTGCAACGATGTCGTTGCGCCGCCGGGATGGCGGACCATGCCGATGAAGACCGCGTCCGGGAAAAGCCGGGCGATCTCGGTCATGTGCCAGGTGTGATACGGCGTCTTCTCGCCCCAACGCTGCTTGCCCTGTTGCTGTGCGAAGCGTTCGAACATGCCGCCGTACAGCCGCCGCAGCTCAGCGTTCAGCTCCTCCTTGCTGATCCCCAGCTGGTCGTACCAATCACCGCCGGGCCGCCAGAACGGGATGGATCGGTTGGCTGCCACCGCGCGCATGAACCCGGTTTCGGGTGGGATCGCGATGCGCTCGTGGCTGTCGAGCATCAGCCTGATCAGCGTGGTGCCCGACCCCATGGAGCCCACGAGAAAGATCGGGCCGCCGCGCGCTCCCGCGGCGGCAGCGGCACGACTGGCGCGCTGACGTGGTACCGCCCATTTGCGGGGTGGCCGGCCGGCAGCGTGGACCTTGACGACGGTGACCCGTTTGGGGTTGAGCGGCTGATCGGCGGTCGGGGGACGCGGCCGCACGCTCCAGTCGACGGAGTCTGTGCGGTCCGCTTGCGCGGCCAGGTCGTCGCCGGTCAACACGACACGCGAGGTAGCCGGGTCCTTCGTCAGCGGCCCCAACCACGACGGGTCTTGGATGTCGTAGCCGAAGAAGCTCGCCAACGCCGCCACGCGCCGGCGTGGCCGGGCGGAACCGGCCGACTGCAGTGGTTGGGTTTGGGAGGCTTGCTCGAGCCCTCCGGCGGCATCGAGCACCGCCGGTGACCACGGCTCGCGCAACTCGGCGAGCAGCTCGCGCAGCGTGCGCTCGGGGTCGGCCAGCAGATCCTCGGAACGGCACAGCAAGAAGCGCCCCGACAGCTCACGGGCGCAGTGCACCAACTCGAGGTTGGTCTGGGTCCACACGCGCAACGAGCGCTTCCGGGTGTAGCCGCAGCGCTCCTGCAGCGAGGCAGCGACGGCTGCGGGATGGCGCACGGTCGCCACAAAGGTCGCGTTCCCAAACAACTGCGCCGCTTCCCGGACATGCCAGGCATGCAACGGAGTCTCGTCGCCCCAACGGCGCTTGCCCTGTCGCTCGGCGAATTCGGCGAACAGTCCCCCGTAGAAGCCTCGCAGCTGCTCGTACAGCTGTTCCTGGCTGAGCCCGAGCCTGCCGTACCAAAGGCCGCCGAACTTCCAGAAGGGAATCCACTCGGCGGCGGAAACGGCACGGAGGAAGCCGGTCTCGGCGGCGATGGCGAGGTGAGGATGCCGGTTGAGTGCTGACCGCAGCACCGCCGATCCCGACTCCGGGGCACCGATGAGGATCACGGGACCTGTCGGGGCCGGATCCAACTGTCCTGTTACCACGTCCTGCACGCTGTCTCCTGCTTCGGGGTTCCGGCGCCGTGGGCACCGGCTGACAGCGTAGGCGCCGATGCCTGAGGGTCGCTCAGCAGTCCCGGTTGGGTGCCGGGACGGCGCCGCTGTAGGTCGGTTCCGGCTCTGGCTCCATCGCGGAGGCGGGCGCAGGCCGACTGGCCACCCGCTGGAGCCGGGCGACGTCGGCGTCGGCGCCCATCAGCACCGTCAATCGCTCGCCCGGCCCGGCCTGCACCAGTCGAGCGCCGCCCAACAGCTTGACCACAAGTCGGGCCTCCTCACGTCGCTGCTGCGGGTAACGGACGAGGGTGCGGCGCAGGTCGTCCCGAGGAGCGTTGTCGATGCTGGTGACCGTGAACCCCCGCGAGCGCAAGGCGTCTGCGGCCGTCGCGGCCAGACCGGTGCGGTTCGTGCCGTTGCGCACCACCAGACTGGGCACGTCGGCGATCCGAACATCTGCGGCGCTCCGGCGACCGAGTGCCGCCGGGGCCGCCACCGCCTCACGGAAGGCCGCGAACAGCGCTTCGGATTGCTCCGGATCGGCGACCACGTAGGCGGCGCCGCCGATGATGCGGTTGAACGCCGGCACGGTGCGAGTGTCGATGCGGTCCGAGGTCAGATCCCGGAAGCTGAAGGCCAGCTGGCGCATGACGCCCAGCGTCAGGCCGCGGTCAGCGTCGATGGCCTCGCCGACCGCGTCCACCAACCGGAACAGCCGTGGAACATCAAGGGCGATGCGCGCGCTGGTCAGCTGGCCGACGACCTCGCGCAGGAACCGCTGCTGGCGGGCGATGCGCCCGAAGTCGTCGTCGATCTTTCGCACGCGGACGAACCCAAGCGCCTGTCGTCCGTCAAGGGTGACGCAGCCCGCCGGCAGATCGATGTTGGCGTCATCGTCTTGGATCGGCTCGTCGAGGTACAGCCGGACTCCCCCCAGCGTGTCGACCATGTCGACGAAGCCCTGGAAGTCGATCGAGGCGTAGTGGTTGATCTCGATGCCGGTGAGATCGGTGACGGTTTCCACCAGACAGGACGGGCCGCCGTCACCGTTGGCCTCGCCGACCTGGAACGCGCCGTTGATCCGGCCCTGTGTCCCGTCGCAGCGGGTCACCAGCAGATCACGCGGGAACGACAGCATCGCGGCCCCGTCCCGCAGGGGATCCAGCTGCAGCAAGATGATCGTGTCGGTGCGCGTCCCTTCGAAGCTGCCCGTGCTCAGGTTCTGGCGAGCCTTGCGGTCAAGGCCCGCGCGACTGTCGGATCCCACGAGTAGCACATTGCGCACCTCGCGGACCTCATCGACCTGCACCGCTTCCTCAGCCCGGGCCTGCGCCTGGCGGAGCTCGACGGGGGTGATGCCCTCCACGTCGACCCGGTCGATCTGGTTGTTGCCGTACCACAGGAGGGCGGCACCCGTCCCGGTGGCGGCGAGCCCGCACAGGGCCAGCACCGCGGCCAACCCGACGCCCAAACGGCGCCAGTCCAGCGCACCGTGCTGACGGTGACGGCCGCCGGGCGCAGTCGGTCCGAACTGCCCGGTTCGCAGGTGTGGAGCCCCCCCAGGCAACGTGGTTCGTCAACCCCTTCGACGGCAGAGACGTTCCAAACGACGTTAGCAGTCCACGACGCTGCTGCTCATCGCGGAACCTGGCCGCAACGGCGGTGCCTGTGGGGCGTGCGGCGGCTCCTGTGCCAGAATGACGCCCGTCGTGACCGCAGCGGTCATCAGGCGAGAGAGGAGTCAGCATGACGAGGCAATACGCGAAGGTCGCCGGCGTGGTGATCGTGCTGATCGGCGTCGTCGGGCTCATCGCTGGCGAACGGTCGCTGGGCGGGGTCCTCAACATCGACATCGCCGAGGACATCATTCACTTGGTCACCGGTGGGTTGATGGCCTACGTCGGCTTCTCGACACGCGATGCGGACCTTTTGCGAAAGGTCGTCGGCGGCCTTGGAGTCGTCTACCTGGTGGTCGGACTGCTCGGCTTCGTGGTGCCAACACTGTTCGGTCTGCTGCCCAGCGGTTACAGCGTCGTGGACAACCTGATCCACCTGCTGCTCGGGGTCGCGGGCATCTACCTGGGCTTCTTCGCAACGGAGCAGCACGCAACCACCAGCTAAGGTCAGGCATCGACAACATCGCCGCGCTGTGCCGCGCACGCGTCGCCGACCGCGGCCATGCCCCCTTCCTGACCTACTACGACGACGCCGGAGGCGAGCGCACGGAGCTGTCCTACGCCACCTTCGACAACTGGGCATCCAAGACCGCCAATCTGCTCAACGAAGAGCTCGGCGCCGGCCGCGGTACGGACGTCTGGCTGACCGTGACCGATCACTGGACCGCCGCGGTCATCATGGTGGCCGGCTGGAAGCTGGGCGCGGTGGTGCACCCGGCTCGGATCCCCGATGCTCGCGCCGACGGGGTCGTGGTGGTCGACGAAGCCGGCGCCACCACCACATCGCATCCGGTGGCCCGGCTGCTCACTCTGGGACGTGGGATGGGGGGGCGCACCCGCGCCCAGGTGCCCGGGCTCGCGTTCGGCGAGGAGGTATCCGCCTTCGCCGACGACTACGACGACCCCGACGTCACGCTCGACGACCTCGCGCTGGTGGTCGAAGGCTCAACGTTGCGGCAAGGCGAGCTTCTGGCGGCCGCGGCAGCCGCTGGATCGCTGCACCGCGACGACCGACTGCTGGCAACCCGCCCGCTGGAGTCCGCCGCAGCAATCCTGGATGGCCTCGTTGCTCCGCTGGTGGCCGGCGCCTCGGTGGTGTGGTCGGTCGCGACGGCCCCCGACGCGCTGGGGCGGCGAGTCGACGAAGAACGGGTGAACGTGCTGCCGAAGCAGGACCGCTGATCTTGCTCGGCGTCTAGAGTGCCGCCATGACATTGATTCGCAAATTGAACGCCGCGCTGGCACGGATGACCGGGTACGAGATCACCCGCGCCGGCACCGCCGCCACGGTGCAAGAGCTGCAGCTGGTCCAGCGCAAGGAGCGCCAGCGCGCGGCCCGCGAGGCCGAGCGCAGCAGCAAGCGGAACGCCCAACGCAAGGCCAAGCGTGCCGCCGCGCGGAGGGCCAAGCGCGTGGCAGCACGACAGAGCCAGCAGACGGCCGAGCGCAAGGCCGCGCGGGCGGCGCAGCGTCAACAGCAGCGGGCGACCGACGCCACCTTCCCCGACGACTTCGACGAGGAGGCCCGCGAGGTCATCCGCGCGGTGAAGCCATGGACGATGACGTCCAAGGAGAAGCTGTACGGCCTCGTCCTGGCCACCCGCTACATCACCCGGCATCAAGTCCCCGGTGACATCGTTGAGTGCGGCGTCTGGCGGGGCGGCAGTATGCAGGCCGCGGCCCGGACGCTGCTCACCCTCGGGGACACCCAGCGGCACCTGCACCTGTTCGACACCTTCGAGGGAATGCCGCCTCCGGGTGACATGGATATGCGCAAGGATGGCCGCCTCGCCGAGGAACTGCTCGCGGAGAACGACAAGCAGCACAAGGTCTGGGCGGTCGCCACCCTTGACGATGTGCAGGCTGGCATGGCGCAGATCGAGTATCCACAGACGCAGGTGCACTACCACCAGGGGATGGTCGAGGAGACGATCCCCGACAAGGCCCCTGAGCAGATCGCGATCCTGCGCCTCGACACCGACTGGTACGAGTCCACCCGGCACGAGCTGACGCATCTGTACTCGCGACTGTCGTCCGGCGGCGTGCTGATCTTGGACGACTACGGTCACTGGGAGGGGGCACGTCGCGCCGTCGACGAGTTCCTCGAGGAGACCGGTGCCCGGCTGCTGCTGCTGCGCGCCTCTTCCGGGCGGATCGCCGTCAAGCCTTGACCGCCGGCCGTCCGGTGGTCGGGCGGCGGTCCGCGGCTACAGCTTGCCGAGTAGCTGGCGGGCGATCACCACGCGCTGGATCTGCTGCGTGCCCTCGTAGATCTGCGTGATCTTGGCGTCGCGCATGTAGCGCTCGACGGGGTAATCCTTGACGTAGCCGTACCCGCCCAGGATCTGCACCGCGTCGGTGGTCACCTTCATCGCGACGTCGCCGGCCTTGCACTTGGCGTAGGCGCTGAACAGCGTCAGATCGGCGTCGCCTCGGTCGGCCTTGGCGGCGGCGGCGTAGACCAGCTGGCGGGCGGCCTCGGTCTCCATCGCCATGTCGGCCAGCATGAACTGCAGCCCCTGGAACGAGCCGATCGGCTTGCCGAACTG
>JACCVM010000024.1 GCA_013698135.1 Euzebyaceae bacterium
TCGGGGTTCTAGCGATGCTGGCAGCGGGCTGCGGGAACGCGCCCGGTGAGGAAGACAGCGGGCAGGGAGAGGCTGCCGCCGAGGAGGGGGAAGCTGGTTCCGAGGAAGGAGCAGGCGAGGCGCTGTCGGGAGCGATCGAGATCGATGGATCGTCGACGGTCGAGCCGCTGACCAACGCGGTCGCCGAGGAGTACGCCGCGGAGCAGCCTGACGTGACCGTGAACGTTGCCGCTGCTGGAACTGGCGGCGGTTTCGAGCGCTTCTGCGCCGGCGAGACCGATATCTCCGACGCCTCACGTCCCATCGAGGATGACGAGGTGGAGGCCTGCGAGGAGGGTGGCGTCGAGTACACCGAGCTGCAGGTCGGTGTCGATGCCCTGGCGGTCGTCACCAACCCGGAGACCGACTGGACCGACTGCCTGACGATCGAGGAGATGACCAGCATCTTCGGCGCCGAGGACCCCGCCTCGTCGTGGAGTGAGGTCAATCCCGACTATCCCGACGAGCCGCTGGAGGTCTTCGCGCCCGACACCGACTCAGGCACCTACGACTTCATGGTTGAAGACGTCCTCGGGTTGGAGGAGTCGCGCCAGGACTACAACGCCTCGGCCGACGACAACGTCATCGTGACAGGTATCCAGGGCACGCCCGGCTCATTCGGCTTCTTCGGGTTTGCCTTCTTCCAGAACAATGAGGACAGCATCAAGGCGTTCGAGGTCGACGGCGGTGAAGGTTGCGTCGCCCCGAGCCTTGAGACCGCCCAGGACGAGAGCTACCCCCTTATCCGGCCGCTGTTCATCTACATCAAGAACGAGTCCTACCAGCGGCCGGAGGTCGCAGACTTCGTGGACTACTACATCGGCGGCGTCAACGACGTCATCGAGTCCGTTGGTTACGTGCCGATGCCCGAGGACCGCTTCGCCGAGACCGAGTCCAACCTGGAGTCGTTGCAGTCGGGCGGCGGGTCAAGCGGTAGCGAGGCGTCCAGCGAAAGCTGAATGGTCATGCTGGCTCCGGGGTGCCGACTCGGCGCTCCGGAGCAGCGACATTGCGCGACGGGAGTGAGGGAACATGGCAGCGCACGCAGGCGGTGAGTCGCTCTTGCGAACGGTTCGACCACGTCGCGGCGAGCAGGCGATCGTGCTCACGCTCAAGGCTTGCGGCGCCATCTCGATCCTGACCACGGTCGGGATCGTGGCCATGTTGTTCGCAGAGGCCGCCCCCTTCTTCCGTCAGATCGACCCACGCACCTTCTTCCTTGGCACCACGTGGCAGCCGTTCGGCAGCGACCCGAACAACTTCGGCGTCCTTCCGCTGATCAACGGCACGATGCTGGTGACGCTCGTAGCCATGGTGGTGGCCGTTCCCTTGGGCCTCGGTGCGGCCATGTACCTGTCGGACTACGCCTCCCAACGGGTGCGCGCGGTGCTCAAGCCGACGCTGGAGGTTCTCGCCGGCATCCCGACCATCGTGCTCGGGCTCTTCGCACTCACATTCGTCACGCCGGTGCTGCGCGCGGTGTTCGGCACGGACGTGCAGATCTTCAACGCGGCCAGCGCCGGCATTGTCATGGGCATCATGATCATCCCCACGATCGCCTCGGTCGCCGAGGACTCGATGACCGCCGTGCCCTCCGGATTGCGGGAGAGCGCCTACGGGTTGGGCTCGACGCGGCGGCAGGTCGTGCTGAAGGTGGTGTTTCCCGCTGCCTTGTCCGGCATCGTCGCGGCGGTCCTGCTCGGCTTCGGCCGGGCGATCGGCGAGACGATGATCGTCGCCATCGCCGCCGGCAACCTCCCGACGATCACGGCGAATCCGTTCAGCCAGATTCAGACGATGACTGCCTACATCGTGCAGGCCGTCGGCGGCGAGACGCCCCGTGGCACGCTCAGCTATCAATCGATCTTTGCGGTCGGCGCGTTGCTGTTCTTGCTCACCTTCACGCTGAACGTCGCGGCCCAACGGTTCGTCCGCCGCTTCCGGGAGGTCTACTGATGGCCGTGGCGACACCGCAGCGGTCGGCTGAGCGCGCCGCGGCCGCCATCAACCAGACGGCGCCGTCGCGTTCCGGCGGCGAGCGAGCCTTCGCCGGGGTGCTGTTCTTCGCGACGATCATCGGCGTGGTCGTACTGGCCGTGCTGCTCATCGACATTCTTTTGGACGGGCTCCCGCGGCTGAACTGGCAGCTGCTGACCAGCTACGGCAGCCGGTTCCCGGAGCAGACCGGCGTGCTGGCAGGCATCAGCGGCACCTTCTCGCTGATGGCACTGGTGGGCCTGATGGCGTTCCCGCTGGGTCTGGGCGCCGCCGTGTACCTCGAGGAGTTCGCCGCCGACAATCGCTTCACCCGGCTGATGGAAGCCAACATCTCCAACCTCGCTGGGGTGCCGTCAGTGGTCTACGGGCTGCTGGGGCTGTCCATCTTCGTCTACGTCTTCCAGCTCGGGCGCAGCTTGTTGACGGGGGCACTCACGCTGTCCCTGCTGATCCTGCCCGTCATCATCGTCGCGGCTCGTGAGTCCATGCGGGCCGTCCCCCGCGCCATCCGTGACGGTGGGCTCGCGCTGGGAGCGACGCGCTGGCAGACGGTGTCGCGTCAGGTGATCCCGGCCGCCCTGCCCGGCATCCTCACGGGGACAATCCTTGGGTTGTCGCGAGCCATCGGAGAGACCGCGCCGTTGCTCGTGGTCGGTGCGCTGATCGGCCAGCGGGCCTCGACCGCGCCATGGGAGGTCTTCGACCGCTTCAGTGCCCTGCCGATCGAGATCTATGGCCTCATCGGGCGCCCGCAGGCGGGCTTCCGTGAATCCGCTGCACCTGCGGCCATCATCGCGATGCTCGTGCTGCTGCTGCTGATGAACAGCGTGGCGATCTTGCTGCGCAACCGTTACGCGAGGAGTACCTGATGGAACAGACCGCTGCGGCGCGGATGCGCCCGGCCACCGCCTCACAGCAGACGGGACCGCGTGCGGAGACGAGCCAGCCACGGTCGTCCGCCGCCCCCGCCCAGGTGGTGTTCGACGTCAAGGACCTGAGTGTCTCCTACGGGTCGCATGTCGCCCTGGGCGGGGTGGACATGCAGATCCACAAGGGTGAGATCACCGCGCTCATCGGACCCTCGGGCTGCGGGAAGTCGACCTACCTGCGCTGCTTCAACCGCATGAACGACCTCATCCCGTCGGCGCGGGTGCAAGGCTCGATGACCTACCACGGTGAGGATCTGTACGCCCGCGGGGTCGATCCCGTCGTGGTGCGCCAGCGCATCGGCATGGTTTTCCAAAAGCCCAACCCGTTCCCCAAGTCCATCTACGACAACATCGCCTTCGGCCCCAAGGTGAACGGTATGAAGGTCGACCTCGACGAGGTCGTGGAGACCAGCCTTCGGCGGGCGGCGCTGTGGGACGAGGTTCGCAGCAAGCTGTCGGCCAGCGCCTACGGCCTGTCGGGCGGGCAGCAGCAGCGGCTATGCATCGCCAGGGCCATTGCCGTCAACCCCGACGTCATCCTGATGGACGAGCCCTGTTCCTCTCTCGACCCGATCGCGACCGCCCGGATCGAAGACCTCATGCGTGAGCTGCAGGAGTCCTACACGATCGTCATCGTGACCCACAACATGCAGCAGGCCGCCCGGGTCTCCGACCGCACCGCCTTCTTCACCACCGAGGTCGGCGGCGAGACCGACGACCTGCGCTCCGGGCGCCTTGTGGAATACGACTACACCGAGAACATCTTCAAGAACCCAGGCGACTCGCGGACCGAGGACTACGTCACGGGACGCTTCGGCTGACGCCTGGGGGACGCTTCGGCTGACGCCTGGGGGACGCTTCGGCTCACCGGGCGGGCGGGCCGATCACCTCGATGGCGTTGACCGCCGCCAAGCCAACACTGGCGCTGAAGCGCAGGTTGACGTAGCCGTCGTCTACGTCCACCGGCACGACGACGCGGTGGGCTGTGAGCGGACCAACCTCGGCGACCAGGTCGAGCTTGCCTAGCACGCGTCGGCCCTCGGCCAGGGCACCGAAGACGCGCTGGCCGGCCCGGGTGTAGTAGAGCTCCGCGAAGTGCAGGCGCACTTCGTAACGCCCGGGCC
>JACCVM010000042.1 GCA_013698135.1 Euzebyaceae bacterium
GCGCAGCACGGCGCGGCGTCAAGGGCATGCGGCGATGCTAGCCGCGGCGTCCGCCCCAGCGGCCGGGCGGCGACCGGCAGCCCCCCGGAGGCTCGCCGGCGGCGCCGTATCCGCCCAGGTTGCGGACTGGCGAGGATGCACCCGCCGGGGCGCGGATAGAAGGCTCGGTCACGCTATCAGGACCAACCCTTCTATCCATTGGCGGTGGGCTGTTCAGTCACCGGCCGCGCGGGGCAGGAAGCGGGTGCGTGGCGCGAGACCGCCGTCCTGCAGCACCCGGATGGCCCGCTCCTCCTCGACGTCGAAGATCACTGCCCCCGCCGGCCGGTCCAGCAGCGCGGTCACGATGCAGTCCTCACAGGCGTGGGTGTCACGCATCTCGCACTCGTCGCAGTCGATCAGCATGCGGCGCCTCCTTCGTCCGGTGTCCGGCCTCCTGGCCCGTCGATCCATCCCCGCGACGCTACGCGGAGGGTGCGACAGCCAGCCTGCTCTGCCCGACCCCGAGCGGTCCTCCCCCACGCGAGCGGGTGCAGCACCGGACAGCGGTGTCCGCCAGCGCACCCGCACAGCTCATGGATGGCCGCCTGATGCCTGGCGGGAGGTAGTGGGTGCAGAACCGGACACCAATGTCCGCGATGGCACCCGCCCAGGTCATGGATCGACTACGGTCAGTGCCACCTGTCCGGGCTCCGGTCGACTGCAGTCGGTGACCAGGCGGCCGCACGAGTGAGGAAGGACGTGGACCAGCGCATGGACTTTGGGCAAGGTGGAGAACATCTTGGCAGTGTCGTGCGCGATGCTGTTGCTGAGTGCGTGCGTTGACTCTTCGGGCCGTCAATTCGACGCTCAAGGCTCGGGTCCAGACAGCACCCCGAGCGCATCCGCAGCGCAGGCGCGATCGGCCGCGGCAGAGAGTGGGTTGGTGCGAAGGTCGAGGGTCCGTCGCCTACCTGAACCGTTGCTACTGCGCTGCGGTGGCGATCAGTGCGATGGCGGCGCAACCTTTGTGCGGGTACGAACGCCTGAGTTTCATGACTTCGTCGATGTCGTGATGACGCTGACTATCCATTACAGGACCACGGCCGGTGACCGCGCGCTACTGGATCCGGGGTTCCGACTAACCAGCGATGACGGTCGCTCAACTTCCATAAGCCGGGGGTCGTGCGTGTGACTTCCAAGGCTCAAACGACCACCACCGTGGCCTGGGTGAAGAAGGGCTTGCCGGCGGAGGGACGGGCGTACAGGTTCGCTGTAGGGCTCAGTCCACACCAGACAGAATTCGAGGAGCCGACCGCTGAGTTTTGGCTGTATGGCTTCACTCATGTTGTCGATGTCACGCCAGCGGCCGCCAAGCCCTAGTCCTCGTCCCCCTTCAGTGACGGACGACCGTATGGTCAAGCGACCGCGCGCAGGAATGCGCCGGAGGCGATGACGTTGGCGCCGAGCGCCTCGCAGTCGTCGCGGACCTCGCGGTCGGAGCTGACCACCACCACGGGCTGATTTGCTTCCAGCGACGAGACGATTTCGACGATCCGCTCGTCGGCGGTCTGGTCGGAGGCGGTGAACACCACGCGCACGCCGCGCGTCGCGGAGGCGGCCATGACGCGCTCGCGAGCGCCGTCGAACACCACGACGACGCGCACGCTGTAGCGGGCAACCGCGGCGGCCGCCAACTTGGTCAGCCAGGCTCGTTGGTCCGCGAGCGCGGCCGTGCCCATGCCCCGCGGGCTCAGCGTCACGTTGTAGCCGTCGAGCACGATGGTCACACCCGGCACCTTCAGCAGGGCGTGAACGGCGTCGGGTTCGTCGCCCCGCAAGCCGAGGGGCAGGGCGCAGGGCCGCCCGGGCGAGGCCGCCCGGACGGTGCGCGGCACCGCGCCGACCTGATCCGTGAGACTCTGTTCATCGGAACCCGGCTCGGGCGGCCGCAGCCGAGCGCCGGCGGCTAGCTCGCCAGGGTCGCCGTCGGGCTGCTGCGGCGAAGTTGCGTGGCCGCCGACACCCGACCCTCTCGTCGGGACCTGCATGGGACCGCCAAGTGATGCAGCGTTCACCTCCTGCAACCGCTGCGCGCGGGCCGCCGCTTGGCGTTCGGCGGCTTCGGCACGGCGTCGCAACCGCGCGGTGCGGTCACGGAACTGGCGGCGCTGCTGCTCTAACTCGCTGTCGAGGCGGTCGCGGTCGTCGCGCAGGGCCGCCACCTCATCGCGCAACCGCTGCAGATCAGCGCTGGCGCTGCGCAGGTGCTGCTCGGCGGCGTCGGCGCGCCGTCGGGCGGCATCACGATCCTGGCGTGCCACCGACACAGCGGCACGGCCGGCGCGGTCGGGTGCGAAGGAAGGAGCCGGAGGCGGCTGCTCGCCGGCGGCGACACCTCGCGTCGGTCGCTGGGCTGCGGCGGCCGCGAGCGTCGCGACGTCGGAGAAGCGTCGCCGGGCAGCGAGCCCCGCAACAGCGTCGGCCCCGGTGTACAGCGACGACAGGCGGAGCGGGTCGGTGTCCGCTGCCGCTGCCCACAACTCGGCGTCAAGATGCTCGCCGACCTCCTCGCACAGCCGCTGGTCGGCTTCCAGCGCAGCGGCGACGGCCCGGCGTGGGCGCTCACCCGCCAGTCGTTTCGGATTGAAGGCGGCGTAGGGCCGCAAACCTGCCGGCAGCGCCTCACGGCCGAGCCCCTCCGCAGCCCGGCGCACGGCGCGCAACAGCGGCCCCCACAACGGCGCGGGAAGATCCCGGAGGATCTCCGCGCCGCCGGACCCAGCCGCCCCCGCGCCGCCTGAGCCAGCCGCTTGGGCACCGCCCGAGCCGGAGGTCAAGGCGCAGCCTCCGCGCCGCCCGGAGCGGGCACCACCTCGATGGCGTCGGACCCACCGCACCAGCGACACGTCACCGAGCCGACGGTCACCTCCAGACGTTCCTCGGCGTCCACGGTGCCCCCGCCGGACAGATCCAGGTGCCAGAAGCGCCGGACGCGCTCGATCGACTCCACGTCGAAACGGGTCAGGTTCCCGCAGGCACCGCAACGCCAGCGACGGCCGGGATCCAGCCCAGGCGGCGATTCCATGACGGTCGTCCTCCAACGGGTCTGTGGGGGTGCTTCGCAGGGTAGCGTCGCTGCCGCGGAGGGGTCCGCGAACCAGCCGAAGGCGGCACCCTTGGACACCCGAATCGTGTGGCTTCGGCGCGACCTGCGTCTGACCGACCATCCCGCGCTGGCCGCAGCCCTGAACGGTGGCGGACCCGATCGACGGATCGTGCCGCTGTTCGTGCTCGACCCCGCCCTGCTGCGCAGCCGGCGCATGAGCCCGGCGAGGCTGTCGTACCTGTGTGACGCGCTGGCCGATCTCGACGGCTCGCTGCGCAGGCGCGGTGGTCGACTGGTGCTGCGCGAAGGCGACCCGACCGTCGTGGTACCCGCCGTCGCCGCCGAGATCAAGGCCACGCAGGTCCATCTGTCGGGTGACGTGAGCCCATACGCGCAGCGCCGCGACGCCCAGGTCAGCCGCAAGCTCGCTGCCCAGAACGTGGCGGTCCAGCTGCACAACAGCACCTTCGTGCAGCCACCCGGTCACGTGTGCTCCGGGTCTGGCGAGATGTACCGGGTCTTCTCGCCGTTCCAGCGGGCGTGGGCGCGCCTGCCGGTCGGAACACCGCTGCCAGCGCCCGAGCGAATCCCTGGGCACGGCTCGCTGCGCTCG
>JACCVM010000044.1 GCA_013698135.1 Euzebyaceae bacterium
GGCGCGACCAGCACAAGCCGCGGGTCGCGCTGGCCGACACCAATCGCCACGGCCACCGCCATGCCCAACGCCACCAGCACGACGAACAGCAGTTGCACGCGCAGCTGCGGTATCCGCCACAGGTAGCCCAGCTCTCGAGCGGCGGCGGCACCGGTGCGGTTGTGCGGCAGGAAGCCCACCACCCTGGGAAACAAGGGGGCGTCGCGTAGCACGCCTCGGCCGACTGCTTCGCTGCCGACGGCGGTGTTCTCCAATCCCCGTAGCCACCAGCGGGCCAGCGCGCCGACCAGGAGCGCGGCGCCGGCCAGCCACAGCAGTGCGGGCCCAAGGCGTCCGGCCGCCCCCTCGACGATGGCGCTGGCGGCCCAGCCTGACGGCAGCCAGCGCAGGGTGCCTGCAGCTTGTTCCGCGAGGGTCAGCAGTTGGCCGCCCTCGGCATCCAGGTCGCCGAAGTTGAACAGCAGGTTGGGCAGCTGTGCCACAGCGGCCACGGCGATGCCGAGGAACGCCGCCGAGAAGGCCGCGACATCACGGCCGCGACGGCTGCGCAACCGGGCGGACAACGCCGTAGCCAGCGCTCTCGAGCCGATGATGCAGATGGCGAACTGCGCGACCACGGCGGCCAGAACGATCACTGCGCCGAGTCCGAAGGGGGTGAAGCCGGCGACCACGCCACCCAGCGCCAGCAGGGTCGCCAGCGGACCGATGCCAACCAATGACGCCGCCGCCAGCCCCACGGCCAGCTGGCGACGGCTCAGCGGCAGGAGGCGCAACCGCAGCGGGTCGAGGGTCTCGTCCAGCCCAAACGCCAGCAGCGGCACCAGCAGCCAACCGAGCGTCAGCAGAGTCAGCGCGAGCAGCAGCACGGTCGGCGCCAGCTCGGCCAGGTCGTCGCGACGTCCAAGCGCCGTGAAGCCCACCGCAGCCAAGACCGCGATCGGCAGCGCGTACAGCGCACCGAACACCGTGGCGATCACCTGCTGCCAGCCGCGCCGCAGGCCGTTGCGCAGCAGCGACAGCTTCAGCCGGACGAAGAGCCGAGCCACCGCAGCCCTTCTCGACCAGTCACCTCGTCGGCGCCGACCAGCGACACGAAAGCGTCCTCCAGCGATCCGTTCCCGCGCACCTGCTCCAGCGGGCCCAGCGCCACCAGCCGGCCGGCGTGCACCACGGCGACGGTGTCGCAAAGCCGCTCCACCAGCTCCATGACGTGGCTGGAGAAGATCACGGTCCCGCCGTTGGCCCGGTGCTGCTCCAGCACCGCTCGCAGCGTACGAGCACTGACCGGATCGATGGCCTCGAAGGGCTCGTCGAGGAACAGCACGCGGGGTGCGTGCAGCAGCGCGGCGGCCAAGGCCACTTTCTTGCGCATCCCGTGGCTGTAGTCCACGACCAGGATGCCCTCCGCCTCGGTGAGGCCGAGCACGTCGAGCAGCTCCTCGCTCCGCTGCGCCACGGTGGTGGCCGGCATGCCGCGCAACAGCCCGGAATAGGTCAGCAGCTGGCGTCCCGTCAGCCGGTCGAACAGCGCCACGTCCTCCGGCAGGACGCCGATCCGCCGCTTGGCCTCCAGCGGATCGAGCCACACGTCGACGCCCTCGACCTCGGCCGACCCGGCGTCGGGGCGCAGCAACCCAGTGACCATTCGCAAGGTGGTGGTCTTGCCCGCGCCGTTGGGACCCACCATCCCGAAGAACGAGCCGCGCGGTGCCGCCAGGTCCAGCGAGTCGACCGCGACCTTGGTCCCATAGACCTTGCGCAAGCCGCGGACCCGGAACGCGGCGTCCTCCACCTGTGCTCCTCTCGCCTCAGCGGCGCTTCTTGCGCTTGCGCTTCGGCACGGTCTTGTTGCGCGGGCGTCCGGCGGCCGGCCCCGTCGAGCCGGCGCCTACCCCCTCCAGCCCCCCGAAGCCGCCGGCGCCACCCATGCCGCCGCCCATGTCCCCGAACCCCGGGAACCCGCCCCCCGGGAGACCGCCCCCCGGGAGACCTCCCCCGAGCTGACCGGCGAGATCAGGGTCGTTTCGCAGCTGGCGCATCGCCTTCATGCCCTTGGCGCCACCGAGGGACTTCATCATCTTCTGCATCTGTTCAAAGCTGCGCAGCAGCTCGTTGATCTCTTGCGAGCTACGCCCAGAGCCTGCCGCCACCCGCTTCTTGCGCTTGCCGTTGAGCAGCTTGGGATTGCGCCGCTCCTCAGTGGTCATCGAATGGATGATGCCTTCCACCCGGTTGAGCTGGCCGTCGTCGAGGTCGACGTCTTTGAGCGCCTTGCCCATGCCGGGGACCATGCCGAGCAGCCCCTGCAGCGGGCCCATCTTGCGCAGCTGTTGCATCTGGGACAAGAAGTCCTCGAGGGTGAACTCGGCGGCCAGCAGCTTGGACTGCACCTGCTCGGCCTGCTCGGTGGTATAGACGTCCTCGGCCTTCTCGATAAGCGTGAGGACGTCGCCCATGCCGAGGATGCGCCCCGCCATGCGGTCGGGATGGAAGGCCTCGAACTCGTCGAGCTTCTCCCCGATCGACGCGTACTTGATCGGCCGGCCCGTGACCTCGGCCACCGACAGCGCCGCCCCGCCGCGCGCGTCGCCGTCCAACTTGGACAGGATCACGCCGGTGAAGTCGACGGCCTCCTGGAAGGCCTTGGCGACGGTGACGGCCTCCTGGCCGATCATCGCGTCGATGACGAACAGCGTCTCGACCGGCTCGACGGCGGCCTTGATGGCCGTCGCCTGGTCCATCAGCTCCTCGTCGACGTTGGTACGCCCCGCGGTGTCGACGATGACCACGCCCGCGCCGAGCCGTCTGGCCTCGGCGACCGCCTGACGCGCCACTGCGACCGGGTCGCCCGACTCAACCGGCGCGTACACCGGGACGTCGACCTGCTCGCCGAGCACGCGCAGCTGCTGCACGGCGGCGGGACGCTGCAGGTCGCAGGCCACCAGCAACGGCTGGCGGCCCTTCTTGCGCAGCAGCTTGGCCAACTTGCCGGCGGCGGTCGTCTTTCCCGAACCTTGCAAGCCGGCCAGCATGATGACGGCGGGCGAGCGGCTGCCGAGATCCAACGGTGCCGACTGCTCGCCGAGGATGCGGACGAGCTCGTCGTGCACGATCTTGACGACCTGCTGGCCGGCGTCGAGCGCCGCGCTGACCTCGGTCCCGACGGCCCGTTCCCGGATGCGCGCGACAAACGTGCGGACGACCTTGAAGTTGACGTCGGCTTCCAGCAGTGCCAGACGGATCTCACGCAACGCCTCGTCGACCTGCTGCTCGGTGAGCTTGCCACGGCCGCGCAGGCCGGCGAAGACGGCGTCGAGCCGGTCGGAAAGCGCGTCGAACATGGGCGGACATCCTGTCGGGGTGGCGGGTTGGAGAGTGTAGCCGGGCCGGGTTGTTGGCTGACCGGGCCGGGTAGATCGCCCCTATGCAGACTCGAACGATCGCCGGTCACAGCGTCAGCGCCATCGGCTTGGGCGCGATGCCCATGTCGCTGGAGAACCGCCCTGACGAGCAACAGTCGCTGCGCACGATCCACGCGGCGCTGGACGCGGGCGTCACCCTGATCGACACCGCCGATGCCTACTGCACCGGCGCGGACGACGTCGGTCACAACGAGCGGCTCATCGCCAAGGCGCTGTCGACGTGGTCAGGCGACCCCAACGACATCCTGGTGGCGACCAAGGGGGGTCACACCCGGCCCGATGACGGCTCCTGGCAGGTGGACGGCCGCCCTGAGTACCTCAAGCAGGCTTGCGAGGCCAGCCTCAAGGCGCTGGGCACCGACGCGATCGGGCTGTACCAATTCCACCGCCCTGACCCCGACGTCGCATATGCCGAGTCCATCGGCGCGCTGGCCGAGCTGCAGGCCGCCGGCAAGATCCGCCTGGCCGGCGTGTCCAACGCGTCGCTGGAACAGGTCCGCGAGGCCATGGGCATTTTGCCGTTGGCCAGCGTGCAGAACCAGTACTCCCCCGCCTTCCGGGACTCGGAGGAGGAGTTGCTCTTCTGCGCTGAGCACGGCATCGCCTTCCTGCCGTGGAGTCCGCTGGGAGGCATCGGCAGTGCCGGCGAGCTCGGTGATCACCATGTGGCCTTTGACACGGTCGCCGAGGAGCGTGGAGTCTCACCGCAGCAGGTGGCGCTGGCGTGGGAGCTGGCCAAGGCCCCCGAAGTGATTCCCATCCCCGGCGCCAGTCGTCCAGAGACGATCATTGACAGCCTGCAGGCGGCTGACCTGAAGCTCACCCCAGACGACCTGGCTCGACTCGACGAGTCCTGAGTCTTGGCCGCCCGCTGACCTGCGGAAACATCCTCAGCCGCCGGCTACGACTCAGTGTTGGGCAGGGTGTCGTCTGGAGGTAGTTAAGCGAATCCGACACACCTGTCTGACCCTTTCGTTTATGTGGAGAGTATCTCCGGGACCAGACGCCGGTGACGAGGCTTTTCATGGCATTCCGGCAAGGCTCAAGAATGGGTTGACGGGCCAGGCTCAGAACGGATGGTGCTCGATCCGACCTGGCAAGAGCCGCAAGCGGCCGATGCGGTCGACGGCGAACGTCCGCTCTCCGGCACGCAGGTGACAGTAGCCGCGCAGCAGGTCGTCGCGGAAGGACCATGGGTCCACCACCCGATCGGTGGCGGCACCGCCTCGCGACGACGCGAAGTACTCCAGGCGCACCTGGCGCCCCTCCACCACCGCCCGGTCGAGCAACCCACGGATCGCCCTGGGACCGACCGCGTCCTCCGCTGTCCCAGGCAGCGCCGGCTCCTCGCGGACGGCGGTGACCGCGACGTCGTCAGCCAACGAGAGGCCGGCCGCCCGCAGTGCCGCACTCACGGCCCGGTCAGAGCGCTGTGACACCGCGACCGTGGGGGCGACCGCTCGCAGCCCCGCCGGCCCAACCGTCAAGGCGCGATCCAGGGTTGCCGCCACCGTCGCCACGACGACACAGTGGACGGCTTCCACCTCCAAACCACCGTCGTCGCCGCCGGCGTCGATCGGCAGATCCAAGGTCAGGTCGTGCCAGCCGCTGCGGGCCTCCTCGGTGGCGTGCACCACGCCGTCGTCGGACACGACGACCAGCGCGCGGACCTGGAGCCAGTCAAGCGGTGGCGGCAGCGTGCCGTGGCCCCACCACCCACGCCCCAGCAAGTTCTCGACGTCAGCCGGACCATCCTGCGCCAGCCGCACGAACGCCGTACGCGCGCCCTCGGGAGCGCGGTCGAGGGTTGTGCGCACGGTGCCGTACGCCTGCAGCAGCTCACGCAGCCGGCGCGCCGCGAGAGCGGAATTGGCCGGAGGATCGTCGATGCCGAGGAGACGCAGTGCCTGGCGCACGTCGTCGGAGCGCAACTGGTCCACTCCCGCCATCGGTTCACGCCCTCCGCGGAGGCAGGTCACTGCGCTGCTCGTCCCGATCGCCGACCTCGACACCCTCGGCATCAACGTCGTCGATATCAACGTCTTGGGCGACCTGCGAGAACAGCGCGTCCACGAAAGCGTCCGGGTCGAAGTCGGCGAGGTCCTCGACGTCCTCGCCCAGGCCCACGAGCTTCACCGGCAGCCCAAGCTGGCGTTGGATCGCGATGACGATGCCACCCTTGGCGGTGCCGTCCAACTTGGTCAGCACCACCCCCGTGACCGCCACGGCCTCGGTAAACGCCTTGGCCTGTGCCAGCCCGTTCTGCCCGGTGGTCGCGTCCAGTACCAGCAGCACCTCGTCGCACGGCCCAGCGTCCCGTTCGAGCACCCGCTTGACCTTGGACAGCTCGTCCATGAGCGCACGCTTGTTCTGCAGCCGACCGGCCGTGTCCACCATCAGCAGATCGGCGCCATCGGCTTTGGCCGCCTGCCAGCTGTCGAAGGCCACGGCAGCGGGATCGGCGCCCGACGTCTGCCGCACCACTCGAGCCCCCGAGCGCTCACCCCACAGCTGCAGCTGCTCGGACGCGGCGGCGCGGAAGGTGTCGGCGGCCGCCAGCACGACGGTCTCGCCGGCTGCCGTCGACCGTGCGGCGAGCTTGCCAATAGACGTGGTCTTGCCGGTGCCGTTGACGCCGGTCACCAGCCAGACCGACGGTCCCGACTGACGCCGGTGCAGGGACCGGTCCGACACCGACAGCTCCAGGCGCAGGACCTCCTTGAGCAGGCCCAGCGCCTGGTCCCCGGTTCGCACGTCCTCGGCCCGAGCCCGGTCGCGGAGCCCCTCGACGAGCTCCATGGTCGCCTCCACGCCGACGTCGGCCGCGATCAGGGACTCCTCGAGGTCTTCCCAGGCCTCCTCGGTCAGCCCACGGCGGAAGATCGAGGCGATGTTATCCCCGAGCGAGCCTCGGGCCCGGCCGAGCCGCAGCTGGAAGCGCTCACGCGGTGACAACGGGGCCGGCGCCTCGGGCTCGGCCACATCGGGCTCCGCGACCGCAGGTTCGGCGACCTCGGGCTCGGCGACCTCGGCTTCGGCGACCTCCAGTGGGGCGGCATCAAGCCCAGCCCCGGGGTGACCGCCGACGTCGGGCTCACGGGCCCGGACGGCGTCGAGCGTCTGGTCGTCCAGTGGCGGACGCCCGCGGCGCCGGGTGCGCACGAAGCCGACCAGTAGCCCCACCAGGAAGATCAGCAGGACCCCAGCGGCGATCAGAATCTCAAGCAGTTCCATCCCGCCAGTATGCAGGCGTGCCGTGCCTCAACGGACTGCGGGTACCGCCTCGGTCAACCGCTGTGACACTACTGCGGATACGCCGTCGGCGCGCATCGTGACGCCGTACAAGCAGTCGGCAATCTCCATCGTGCGCTGCTGATGGGTGATGACGATCACCTGGCTGGTGGAGCGGAAGTCGGTCACCAGGTCTAAAAGCCGCTGCAGGTTGACGTCGTCCAGCGCCGCCTCGACCTCGTCGAGCACATAGAAGGGCGACGGTCGTGCGGCGAAGATCGAGAAGAGGACGGCCAGGGCGGTCAGCGAGCGCTCGCCGCCTGACAGCAGCGACAGCCGCTTCACCCGCTTGCCCGCCGGGCGGGCCTCGACGTCCACCCCGCTGGCGAGCAGATCATCCGCATCGGTGAGGAACAGCCGGCCCTCGCCGCCGGGGAACAGTCGCGGGAAGATCCGCTGAAAGTGCGCGGCGACGTCGCTGAACGCCACAGTGAAGACCTCGCGGATGCGTTCATCGACGGCTTCGATGACGGTCAGCAGGTCGCGCTTCGAGGCTCGCAGATCCTCCAGCTGACCGGTGAGGAAGCGGTGGCGTTCTTCCAGCTGCTGGAACTCCTCCAGCGCCAAGGGATTGATCGTCCCCAGCAGGCCAACCTTGCGGACGAGTCGCTCCTCGTCCTCCGCCAGACGCTCGCCGCGCTGTTCATCTGCGGCCAGCGGCCCGTCCTCGGGCGCGGCGCGGGCCTGCCGCAGCGCCGCATCCGGATCCACGCCGAGCTCGTCGCGCAACCGGGAGGTGGCCGCCTCCAAGTCGTGGCGCAGCGCCTGGCGAGCGAGGTCCTCGGAGTGCCGTCGTTCGCGGACGGCCGCGACCTCTTCGTCGCCGCCGCGGATGCTCATCCGCACGACGCCGAGTTGCCGCTGCTGCTCGTCACGGGCCTGCCCCACGAGCTGGCGTTGATGTGCCGCCTGGAGCGACGACGACTCCGCACGCGCCAGCGCGACCTCGGCGAGCGCCACCAGTTCCCCGCAGCGCTCGATGGCGGCCACCCGCCGGCGGCGGCGTTCGTCGCGCTGCGCCAGCGCGAGCTCGACCTCGTCGGCCTCGCGCTGCAGATCACCGATGCGCCGGCCGAGCTCGTCCGCCCGCTGGTCGGCGGCGGCTGCGGCCAGCCGGGCCTGGACCTCACCTTCACGGGTGGCGGTCAGCTCGTCGTCGAGCCGCTCGGCCTGCAGATCCGCGCCCGGCTCTTCATCCTGCCCTGCGACTTCCAGCGGAACCGGCGCCCCATCCCGGAGGGATTCCTCCCGGAGGGATTCCTCCCTGACCTCGAGCGCAGCCAGCCGCTGGCGCCGAGCGGCCACCTCGCGCTCCAGGTCGGCCTGTTGCCCGGTCAGCATCGCCAGCTCGCGCTCGCAGGTCTGCAACTCCTTGCCGAGGCGTTTCAACCGTTCGGCCGCGGACGTGATCAGGTTGTCGGACTCTTGCAGCGCCTCGGCCGCCGCGTCGAAGTCGCGCTGCGCCGCTGCCAGCTTCCCCTCGGCTTCAGCGACCCCAGCCCGGGCCTGCAACAACTCGGCGGCGACCTCAGCCAGCTGTTCCTCGGCCTGCTCGGCGGCTGCGCGCGACAGCACCGCGCTGGCGACGGTGGCCGACCCACCCGACCATCCGCGCGGTCCCGCGACCTCGCCGTCCCTGCTGATGAAAGCCAGCTCGGGAAAACGCTGCGCCAACTCGACGGCGGTGGCGACGGCCTCGGTGAAGTAGACGCCGTGCAGACCCCGCGTCAAGGCTGCCAGCACTCCCGGTTCCGCGTCCAGCGCCTCCACTAACGGAGTCGCGGCCAAGCAGGACAAGTCCGGCGCCGGAACCGGTTCGCCGCCCTCCGCGCCGGCGTCGATCAGCAACAGCGCCCGCCCGCAACGGTTGTGACGGACGAACTCGATCGCGGCAGTGGCGGCAGCCGGAGAATCCACGATCAGGGCGTCGCCGAGCGGTCCCAGGCCGGCGGCCACGGCCTTCGCCAATCCGTCGGCAACGCGAACATGGTCGGCCAGCGGACCGATCACGCCTTGGACGGCACCGGACTGCGCGGCGGCCAGCAGCGCCGAGCTGCCCTCGGTGGCCTCCCGTGACGCGGCCCGCAACGCGTCGGCTCGAGCGTCCAGCGACGCCCGACGGCGCTCCAGGTCCCGTTCGTGGCGGACCGCCGCATCGGCGTCCTGTCGCCGTCGTTCGAGCAGTTGCTCCGCGGACCCCAACCGCTTGACGAGCGCCACCGCCCGTGCGTCCAGGCGCTGGATCTCGGCCTGCAGGGTGTCCCGGTCGGTGGTCAGCTCACCGCGACGTGCCGCACTTCCGGACACCTGGCTGGCGAGCCGCCCCTCCTCGGCCGCGGCCTGGGCCAGTGTCGACCGCAGCGCCGACACCTCCGCTTCCCAGCGCAGCCGACGCTCGCGGGCCTCGGTGCGCCGCCGAGCCTCGGCGGCGGCGGCCTGCTCATGGGCCCGGCGGCGTTGCTCGGCCAGCTGGCGGGCGGCCACCGCCGAGTTCAGCGCGTCGCGGGCGGCCTGCCGCTGGACCTCCACCCTGGCGGCCGCCTTCTGGTCAGCCTCTGCCTGCGCCCGGAGCTCGAGAGGATCCCGCCCGGCGACAGGCTCCTCCACCGCCTCCAGAAGGCCGCGGCGGCGCTCGTGGATCCGCTCACCGAGCCCGCGAAAACGCTCCGCCTGGTTGGCCAGTCGGAAGTGGGTCTGGCCCACCTGCTCGGCCTTGGGTTCCAGGTCTGCCAGGACCTGCTCGATCGCCGTCTCGCTCGCGCGGGCGGTCCGCAACTGCGCCTCCAGCTGCTGCAGCTGCGTGTCGGACCGGGCCGCTCCCGCCTCGTCGGCGTCCCAGCGTGTGGTCAGCTCGTCCAGCGTCCGCAGCGCCCGGATAGTACGGACCTCGCGCAGCTGGGTCTGCAGCTCGGCGTGCTTGGCCGCCGCTTCGGCTTGGCGCTCCAGGGGGCGCAGGTTGCGCCGCAGTTCGCGCAGCACGTCGGTGAGGCGTTCGACGTGGGCGTCCATCTGGGCCAGCTTGCGCACCGCTCGCTCTTTGCGGCGCCGGTGCTTGAGGATGCCGGCGGCCTCCTCGATGAACGCCCGACGGTCCTCGGGACGCGAGTTGAGGATCGCGTCGAGCTGCCCCTGTCCGACGATCGTGTGGTTCTCACGGCCGAGCCCGGTGTCGGACAGCAGCTCCTGCACGTCGAGCAGGCGGCAGGCGACCGAGTTGATGGCGTAGTCGTTCTCGCCGGTCGCGAACATCGACCGCGAGACGGTGACCTCGCTGAACTCGATGG
>JACCVM010000154.1 GCA_013698135.1 Euzebyaceae bacterium
TCTACGACGACTCCACCTATGCCGACGTGGTTCGCCAGCTGACCGATGAGCTTCGCCGGCTACAGGCCGACGTCGGCGACACCGACTGCGCGCCGGTTCCCCACCCGGCTGTGCCCATCGCGGAGGAAGACCGATGACCCGGCAGATCCAGTTCCCCCCCGACTTCTTGTGGGGCGTGGCAACGTCGTCGTACCAGATCGAGGGTGCCGCGGGCGAGGACGGTCGCGGCGAGTCGATCTGGGACCGCTTCAGCCACACACCAGGCAAGACCAGCAACGGCGACACCGGCGATGTCGCCTGCGACCATTACCACCGCTACGCCGACGACGTCGACCTGATGGCCGCTCTGGGCGTCCGCGCCTACCGCTTCAGCGTCGCCTGGCCGCGCCTGTACCCGGACGGTGGCACGCGACTGAACCGCAAGGGCCTCGACTTCTATCAACGCCTCGTCGACCGTCTGCTGGACCGAGGGGTCGCGCCGGCGGTGACCCTCTACCACTGGGATCTGCCCCAGGCGCTGCAGGACCGCGGTGGCTGGACCAACCGCGACACCGTGGCGCGCTTCACGCACTACGCCGAGACCCTCTACCACGCGCTCGGCGACCGCGTCGGGTTGTGGATGACGCACAATGAGCCATGGGTGGCGGGCTTCCTTGGCAACTTTCGCGGCGTCCACGCTCCCGGGTCGACCGACCTGCAGTCGGCCCTGCGCGCCATCCATCACCTGCTGCTGTCCCACGGCGAGGCGGTCGCCGCCTACCGCGCGAGTGGCCAGTCGGGGCAGATCGGCATCGTGTTGAGCCTGCACCCCACCTACCCGGTGAACGACACCCAACAGGACCGCGCGGCGGCAGAGGGTTCCGACGGCTACACGAATCGCTGGTTCCTCGACCCGGTCTTCCGCGCCTCCTACCCAACCGACACGGTCGAACGTTTCCAGCGTGCTGGAGCCAGGATCGACTTCGTCGAGGACGGCGACCTCGCGACCATGGCCGAGCCGACTGACTTCCTCGGCGTCAACTATTACTTCCCGCGCCGCGTCAGCGCCTCAGGCTCGGAGTTCGGGTGGAAGGTGAAGGAGCACCCCGACCCCGGCGTCCCGACCACGGCGATCGGCTGGGAGATCACGCCCGAGGGCCTGACCGAGACACTGGTGCGTCTGCGCGCCGACTACGGGGACATGCCGTTCTACGTCACCGAGAACGGCGCCCCCTTCCATGACCAGATCGACCCGGACGGGCAGGTCCGCGACCCGGCGCGCGTGGATTTTCTCCGCCGGCACTTTGTGGCCGCGCAGCAAGCCATCGAGGCCGGCATCGACCTGCGCGGCTACTTCGTCTGGTCGTTTCTGGACAACTTCGAGTGGGCCTTCGGCTACACGCCGCGCTTCGGGATCGTCTATGTCGACTACCCGACCCAGCGTCGCATCCCCAAGGACAGCTTTCGCTTCTACCGCGATGTGATCGCCGCGAACGGGTTGGAGTCCGAGTGACCGCTACACCTCCGAGTCTGTCCGAGGCCCCGCTGCCAGGTCCGCCGCCGCTGACGCCGCCGTGCGGTACGCGGCACGCTGAGCAGCGGCGTCCACGTTGCCGCTCGGTTCGACGACCGTGCCGGCGCCAAGCCCCCAGTCGGTCGTGACCTCGTCGAAGGCCGAACCCGACACGACGGTCGCCGCCTGCACACAGGCGCCTGTGGCCACCGTCTCCTCGGTTTGGGGGACGACCACCCGGTGATCCCACAGATCCGCCGCCAGCTGTCGGTAGGCCGGCGAACGCGCCCCACCTCCGATCAGCAGCCGCCGGCCGGAGACCGCAACACCGGCGCGACACAACGCGTCGCTGCCCTCGAGCAGGTTGCACAGGACACCGACGTGGGCCGCGCGGGACAAGTCGGCCGGCGTGGTGGCGGTGCGCAGTCCCGTCAGCAGGCCCGTCGCCGCTGGGAGGTTGGGGCTGCGCTCACCGTCGAGGTAAGGGACGAGCACGAGAGCGGCGTCTGAGGGGACCTCCAGCGCCAGCGACGCGAGCCTGGGTGGGTCGACCCCGAGCAAGCGCCCGACCATGTCGGTCACCTTCGTGGCGTTCAACGTGCAGACCAGCGGGAGGTACCGGCCGGTCGCGTCGGCGAAGCCGGCCACCAAGCCGGAGGCGTCCGCGGTGGGGATGTCTGAGCTGGCGTAGACCGTGCCGGACGTGCCGAGGGACACGACCACGTCCCCCCGCCGCAGGCCCAGCCCCAGCGCAGCCGCCATGTTGTCGCCGGTCCCCGCCGCGACGAGGACGCCTGCCTGTAGCCCCAGCTCTTCGGCGAGGTCGGAGGGCATCACGCCCGCCGGTTCATCCGGCGCAAGCACGCGCGGCAGCCGCGGCAGCCAGCTCTGGGCGCTTTCCACGGCCGTCGCCAACAACTCGGCGTCGTACTCGCCGTGCCGCGGCGACCACCACCCCGTGCCGGACGCGTCACCTCGATCGGTGACGTGCTCACCGCACAGCCGCCACGTCAGGTAGTCGTGAGGCAGCATCACCCGGTCGACACGCGCGAGGTTGTGTGGCTCGTGCTCAGCCAGCCAGGCCAGCTTGGTGACGGTGATCGAGGCGACGGGCACCAGCCCGCACGCCCGCGCCCAAGCCTCGGCGCCGAGCCGTTCGGTGAGAGCCACGGCCTGCGGCGCGGAGGTCGTGTCGTTCCACAGCTTGGCGTTTCGCACCGGTCGGCCACCGGCATCCACAACGACCAGCCCGTGCTGCTGCCCGGCGACCGCCACCGCGACGACGTCGCCCAGATGTTCGGCGACGTGCGCGAGAGCCTCCAGCAGGGCATCCCACCAGGCCCCAGGGTCCTGCTCGCTCACCGGCGGGCTCGTGGGCGGGTGGAGCGCACGGCCGGTGGCGACCAGCGTGCCATCCTCGACTCCCCGCAGCTCCACCTTCGTCGACTGCGTCGACGAGTCGATGCCGCAAACGAGGCGCGCGGTCACCGCACCTGATCGACGTAGGGGGCGACGAGGTTCTCGAGCGCCTCCTGTCCGCCGGATACGGGTTGTGGGGACGGGTTGCGCGAGGAGACGTACCCGTGCAGGTCCTCCAGGCTGTGTTCCCCGGAGAGGATGGCCTGGCCCAGCTCGCCGGCCCAGCCGCTGTATCGCTCACGCCGGACCTGTTCGAGCGCCCCGTCCTCCAGCATCTTGGCGGCGACCAGCAGGGAGTGGGCCAGGGTGTCCATCCCGCCGATGTGCGCGTGGAAAAGATCGCTACGGTGCACCGACTGGCGGCGCAGCTTCGCGTCGAAATTGAACCCGCCGGTGGTCATGCCTCCGCCTCGCAGGATCTCGTGCAGCCCGAGGCTCATCTGCTCGACCGACACCGGGAACCGGTCGACGTCCCATCCCAGCCGGTCGTCTCCGGCGTTTGCGTCGACCGAGCCAAGGATCCCCGCGGACACCGCCGCGGCGACCTCGTGGTGGAAGTCATGGCCGGCCAGCGTGGCGTGGTTGACCTCGATATTGAGCTTGACCTCGCCGGCAAGGTCGTAGCGCTGCAAGAACGCGTGCACCGCGGCGACGTCGAAATCGTACTGGTGCTTGGTCGGCTCGAAGGGCTTGGGCTCGATCAGGATCGCGCCGTCGAAGCCGATGCGGTGCTTGTGCTCTACCACGAGGTGCAGGAACCTGCCCAGCTGGTCGAGCTCGCGCCGCAGATCGGTGTTCAACAAGGTCTCGTAGCCTTCGCGTCCACCCCACACCACGTAGTTGGCACCTCCGAGCCGCCGCGTGACCTCGAGGCAGTCGCGGACCTGGGCGGCGGCGTAGGCGAACACGTCGGGATCGGGGTTGGTCGCGGCACCCGCGGCGTAACGG
>JACCVM010000077.1 GCA_013698135.1 Euzebyaceae bacterium
TGACCGGCAACCAGGATGTGGTCGACGAGATCGACGAGCAGCAGTTCGAATACGCCGACAGCGGCTATCAGCTGGTGCTGGAGGTCGATGGTCGCGAGGTGGCCCGCGCCGACTTCGACGTCGTCGAGCCGCAGTTTGACCTCGGGTAGCCCTACCCTGGGGCGGCCATGCCGCGAGCCACCAGACCCAGCGACGTCCACCGCCTGCCCCCGGCGACCCGTCCGCCGGCGGATGGCTGGCCCCCGGTGGCGGAGGAACCGGCGGCCACAGCGGTTCCCCGACGACAGCCGCCCCGCTGGTTGCTGGTTGTCGGGTTGCTGGTGATCGGGCTGATCGCGTTCAACGCCGCCCGCACGGCGCGGTCAGGGCTGCCCGGCGACGGGGTTGTCGTCGACGTCGTCGCCGAGGACCAGGCAATCGCGATCCTGGGTCTGTACCAGGCCGAGGCCGACGCCCTGCGCGAGTTGCAGTACCCCCCCAACGGGGGCTTCGACGATCCCGACCGGGTGCTGCACCGCACGCCGGAGCTGACGGCGATAGCCAATCGTGGGGCGGCGGCGATCACGGCGGCGCTGCGCCAGGCGCGTGCAACCGGCGGAACCGAACCGCTCGTGGAGCGCTACCTGGACGCCAGCGACCATCAACGCCTCATCGACGACCTGGGTGACGTCGCCGAAGCGGCGACCGCCGTCGAAGAGTTGGAGTCCGTGCACCAAGCGGTCATCGAAAGTTCCGACGCCCCGCTGTCGGTCACTTGGGGGTCGAGCCTCAGCCATTACCGTCTGGTCGGGGACAACTACGCGGCCTGGGCCAAGGCTCTGATGGAGCACCGCGACGGCAGGGACAGGACCACCCAGGCCGGCCAAGCGCGTGCGGCCACCGTTCGCACCTGGTGGGAGCGAGTGAGGCGGCTGGAGCCCGGCTCCATGGCCGAGCTGCACTTCGCGTTGCGAGCGCTACCCGATGCCACCATCGCAGCGCTGCGCGGCCATCCGGTCGCGGGGCCAGTGCTGCGCCGGCTGGACAGCACCGGCACGCCATCCTGACGTGCCGGTGCTGCCTCGGCTCGCTCTAGCTCTGCGTTCGAGCCGTCAGGCGGTCGGTGCCGGGACTGAAGATCAGCACCGTCGCCTTCCCGCCCGACCCGGTCACGGCGACCAACTGCTGGTCGGCGACCGCGTCTGGGGTCAGGTCCGTCTCTGTCCAGGCGCCGCCGTCCCGCTGGGCGATGCGGACATGAGTCCCGATGGTGATCCACGCCACGTGCGTGCGGGCAGCCGTGTGGCTGATGCGGGGGGAGGCGCCATTTCCCAGCACGCGCCGAGGGAAGGCCCTGCCACCGTCGACAAGGATCTGCCCGTCGCGGCGCCACGTCAGCAACCGCGCTTCCAGACCGCGGGTGGAGTCTGGCTCGGTGTTGAGGTCGCCGAAGGCGGTGTAGCGCCGTTGACGCCACAGGCAGTCGTCGAACGGCTGCCAGCCAGCCCGCAGGTTGGAGCGCAAGCCCTGCGCACCGTCGTTGCGCTCCCAGATGAGTCGAGGGGTCGCATCATCAAGCCCGATCGGCGCGAGCGTGGGTCCGTCATCATTGAAGCGATTGTGCGTCAACCGCTGCTTGTGCAGCCCGGCCGAGAAGCAATGTCCCTGGCCCAGCGTCTGCGCGCTGAACAGCTCGGTCGGAGCGAACTCGCCCCCGGGACCAACCTGGCGGCTCCACACCGCCAACCATCGCCCGCCGGACGCCAGAAGGTCACCGCTCGGGAAGGTGGCGCCGCCGAGACCCTTGCGGTCTACCCGCACGGGGAGGCGCTCAACGCCGGCGTTGGTGCGCCGTCCAACTCGAATGCCGCCGGCATTGGCGAACAACACCCAGGTGCCGGTGCCGTCGTGCGCCGTGGCCATCACCACGCCGCGATAGCGGGTCCGGGCGGTGTCCCACGACGACCCTGAGCCCTCGAACCAGCGGATCCGCTGGTTGCAGTCCGTGCCGAAGTAGCTGATGAAGCCCCGCGTCAGCCCGTCGCTGCCCGCGACGGCGTCAGCGTGGGCGAAGTCGACTTCGCAATGGGCTTGCAGCACCTCGACGCGAGGCTCGTACGCGTCAGCGGCGCCGGCCGGCGCCGCCGGTACAACGAGCGCGATGCACAGCATCGCGCAGAGGATGAAGCGTCGACAAAGCATGGCATGCTCCCCTTCCCACCTTCGGTAGAGCTGCTCGGTCCCGCCGAGATGTGCTCAACGTAGACCCGTCCCGGCCGCCCGTGAATCGGCCACCCGGACACCCCTGTGAATCGTGTGGTCTCCGCCCC
>JACCVM010000093.1 GCA_013698135.1 Euzebyaceae bacterium
GGCGCCGGATGCCCGGCACCAGCCCGACGGTCGAGACCGTGATGCTGCGGGCGGACAGGTCGAACCCGTCCGGGTCGTGCAGCCAGCGCACCGCCGCGATGGTGACGTCAAGGTTGGCCAGGGGCTCACCCATGCCCATGAACACGACGTTGGTGACGTGGTCGGGGAGACCCGGGATGTCGACGGTTCCGTCGGCCAGCAGGCGCTGCATGACCGTGACTTGGCGGACGACCTGGCCGACGGACAGCTGCCCGCGCAGGCCGGCCTGGCCGGTGGCACAGAACGGGCACCCCATTGCGCAACCCGCCTGGGTGGAGATGCACACCGTCGCCCGCCCCGCCGTGCCCTCGCGCGCCGGATAGCACATCAGCACGCTTTCGATTTCCACGCCAGTCCGAAGCGGGCGCGAGGCAATCTCCCCGTCAGTTCTGGTCCTTACATCAGTCCGCGGCGAGCGCGGGCCGGCCTCCGCGGGGAAGCCGAGCAGCACCTTGCGGGTCAGGCCGCCGTCGGCGCTGGAGTGGCGCAGCAGCACCGACGGTGGCGGCAGGAGCTCAGCAAGCCGCTGGCGCAGGCCGCGGGGCAGGTCGGTCATCTCGGCAGGATCGTCGACGCCGCGCACCAGCCAGCGATGCACCTGGTCGGCTCGGTAGCGCGGCTGGTCGTCCAGCAACGCCGCGAGGCCGTCGCGCCGGAGGGCGTAGGGATCCAGGATCGACATGGTCATGAGCCGAGCGCGAGCAGCAGCAGGTGGGCGGCCGGAAGCGCGAAGATGATCGCGTCGGCGCGCTCCATGATGCCACCATGCCCTGGTAGGAGGCCGCCCAGGTCCTTGACGCCCAGGTCGCGCTTGACCATGGACTCGGCCAGGTCGCCGACGGTGGCGGCCACGCACACCCCCACCGCCAATGCCAGCGCCGTTCCCCAGGTGAAGCCGGGAACGTGGGCGGTGACCAAGACGGCCAGCAGCAGCGCCGTACCAAGTCCCCCAAAGAACCCCTCCCACGACTTGGCGGGGCTGACGCTGGGCGCCAGTTTGTGACGGCCGAAGCGGCTGCCGAAGGCGAACGCCCCGATATCGCTGCTGACGGTGAGGGCGACGGTGGCCATGACGAACCACTCGCCTTGCGGCCTGGCCAACAGCAGCCCGATGTAGCTGGCCAGAAACGGCACCCACAGCACCATGAGGCAGGTGAGGCTCATGCTGCGCAGCTGGCGTTCGTCGCCGCGTCTGAACACCGCCCAGGCGGCCGCGCCGAACACCAACAGGGCCAGAACGAGGCTCTGGGCAGTAGGCCCGGAAGCGTAGGTCCCGAAGACCAGCAGCAGTCCCGCGCCGAGGGCGACCGGCGTGAACGGCCGCAACTCCTTCGAGCGGAATGCGCGGTCCAGTTCGAGCAGCCCGAGCGTCACCATGGCCGCGATGAAGATCAGGAAGGCGACGGGATGAATGAACAGCGTCCCGAGGAACAGCCCGGCCAGCGCGACCCCGACGGCGATCGCCACGGGCAGGTTGCGGCCGAGGGTGCGGTGGGCCGGGGCGGGAGGACCGGCGGGGATGGGCGGTGCGACGGGCATGACGGGTCGCGGGGGGCCTTCAGACCTCCAGCAACTCCTTTTCCTTGTGGCTGAGCAAGCCGTCGACCTGCCCGACGTAGGTGTCGGTCAAGTCCTGCAGCGCCTTGTCGGCGCGCCGCTCGTCGTCTTCGGTGATGTCGGACGCGTCGCGCAGGTGGCCGAGGTCGGACTTGGCGCTGCGGCGGACGTTGCGGATCGACACCCGCCCTTCCTCGGCGCGCTCGCGAGCCATCCGCACGAACTCGCGACGGCGCTCCTCGGTGAGGTCGGGGAAGACCACGCGGATGACTTTGCCGTCGTTGGACGGGTTCAGACCCAGGTCGGACCGGCTGATGGCGCGCTCGATAGCCTTCAGCGCGGTCTGGTCGTAGGGACTGACCAGCAGCATCCGCGCCTCGGGGACGGAGACGCCCGCGAGCTGTTGCAGCGGTGTCGACGCGCCGTAGTAGTCCACGGGCAGGTCGGTGATCAACCCGGGGTTCGCCCGTCCCGTTCGGATCTTGCCGAACTCCGACCGGGTGTGATCCACGGCGGCAGCCATCTTCAGCTCCGCCTCCATCATCGTGTCGTCGATCACAAGAAGTTCTCCAGGTCGGGCTTGTCCGGTATCGCATGCACCAGCGTGCCGATCGGCTCGCCGTACATCACCCTGCGCAGGTTGCCCTCAACGAACAGGTCGAAGATGCTGACGGGGAGGTGGTGGTCCATGCACAACGAGATCGCCGTCGTGTCCATCACCTTCAGTCCGCGCCGAAGGAACTCGAGGTAGCTCAGCTCGTCGAAGCGCGAGGCCCCTGGGTGCAGCTTCGGATCCCGGTCGTAGACCCCGTCGACCTTGGTGCCCTTCAGGATCGCTTCGGCGCCGATCTCCAGCCCTCGCTGGGCGGCGGCCGTGTCGGTCGAGAAGTACGGGGCGCCCAAACCCGCCGCGAAAATGACCAGCCGGCCCTTCTCGAGGTGACGGACCGCGCGGCGCCGGATGTAGGGCTCACACAGCTCCTGCATGGACACCGCCGACTGCACGCGGGTCTGCAGGTCGAACTTCTCGCAGGCGTCCTGCAGCGCCAGCGCATTGATGACTGTGGCGAGCATGCCCATGTGGTCGGCGCTGGAACGGTCCATCCCCCCTGCCTGCGGCGACGTGCCGCGGAAGATGTTGCCGCCTCCGACCACCACGGCCAGTTGCACGCCGAGCTCGACGACCCCGGCCAGCTGGGTGGCGACCGAGCTCACGACGGCTGGGCTGATCGTGCTGACCGGGTCAGAGAACGCCTCGCCGCCGAGCTTCAGCAGCACCCGCCCATACTTGGCCTCACCCACGCCAACTCCCCACCATCAGCCTCCCACCTGGTAGCGCACGAAGGCGCCGACGGCGATCTTCTCACCGCTGGTGCGCTGGAACTCGTTGAGCAGGTCGGCGACGGTGCGCTTGTCGTCCTTCACGAAGGGCTGGTTGAGCAGCACCTTGTCGGAATAGAAGGCCTTGACCTTACCTTCGACGATCCGCTCGATGATGCGCTCGGGCTTGCCCTCGTCACGGGCCTGCTTCTCGGCGAAGGAGCGCTCGGCGGCGATGGCGTCGGGGTCCCCCTCGGCCTCGCTGATCACCAGCGGGCGCATCGCCGCGATGTGCAGCGCCACGTCGTTGGCCAGCTGACGGAAGCCCTCGCCCTTGGCCACGAAGTCCGTTTCGCAGTTGAGCTCGAGCAGGACACCGACCTTTGGGGGCAGTCCCGGCGTGGGGGCGTGCAGGTAGGCGTGGACCAAGCCCTCGGCGGCGGTGCGCTCGCCGACGCGGCCTTCCATCTTCGCCCCGGTGCGTTCGCGCACCAGCTGGGCCGCCTTGTCCAGATCCCCGTCGGCGTCGACGAGGGCGCGCTTGCAGTCCATCATCCCGGCCCCGGTGGCGTCGCGGAGCCGCTTGACGTCGGCGGCGGTGAAGTCCGGCACGGTGTACTCCTCGGTTCGCGGGTGAAGCCTGGTCAGCGCTGCTCTGGCGTGACCGGCGTGTCGGGGTTGTCGGCGTCGCCGGGTGTGGCCACGGCCTCCCGGGCCGCCTCATCGGCGGAACCAGGGCCGGACGGCGGCGTGTCGGCTGGCGGATCGGCGGCGCCGGTGTCGGTCTGCTCGGCGGCGGCGTCGGCCTGCGCCTGCTGCACCACCTGTGCCTCGCCCGGCTTCTCGGTGGCGTGCCCGGGCTGCGGTGCGGACACGCCGCCGGCCTGTGCGGCGTGGCGGGCGGCCTCCTCCTGCTGGAGGGCGATCTCCCACTCGGCCAACGGCTCGGCGGCCGGCTTCGTCGGGGCGGCCGGAGCCTGGGCGGCGGCGGCCGCCGCTGCTGCCTGCTCGGCGACGACATCGTCGGCGGTGCGGCTGGCGCGCCGGACGTAGCCCTCGGCACAGGCGTCGGCGATGATCCGTGTCAGCAGCGC
>JACCVM010000119.1 GCA_013698135.1 Euzebyaceae bacterium
GGCCCCGCGCCGTCGCAGCTGTCCTACACCTCGTCGGCCGCGGCGTCGGGCTCGCGCTCCGGCTCTGGCTACGCCGTCGGCGCAGACGCGACCACGTCCGCCGGCGCCGCCGCCCAACAGCAGGCCGCCGCTGCGGCGCCGACGCAGCAGACGGTGCGCAACGAAGACAAGGTCGGTCGCAACGATCCCTGCCCCTGCGGCTCGGGTCGGAAGTACAAGCGCTGCCACGGCGCATGACGGCGTCGGTCCCCGGCGCCGAAGCCGGCGGTGGACCACCCGCGCAACCCGCCAGGCTCACCCCCGATCACGGTGCTACGGTTGCGGGAACGTGTCGGTTCGGGCAACGACGGAGGAACGTCCATGCGCAAGTCGGGCTCAAGGCTGGCGTGGACCATCTGGTTCACCCTGTGCCTGTCACTGCTGGTCGTACCCGCGGCGAACGCCTACATCGACCCCGGATCGGGCAGCCTGATCTTTCAGGTGGTCGTGGGTGCCGCGATGGCGATGAGCCTCGGCGTCAAGGTGTTCTGGCGGCGCATCACCGGGTTCTTCTCGCGCCGGAGCAGGTAGTGGTCGACGGGCGGGTCGCGGGCTCCTTCCGCGATCCCGCTGGCTTCGTCTTCACGCGGGAAGGCGTGTTGTACCGGCAGGTCAACCCGCGCTTCGCTGAGCACTACGACCACCTCATGAGCTCCGGGCTGTACCAGGCCCTGACCGACGCCGGGCTGCTCGTGCGCCATGAGGAGGTCGACGTCGCCGCGCACGCCGACGACGCCCACCGCGTCCTACGCCCGGCGATGGTCGAGTTCATCTCCTTTCCCTACGAGTGGTGCCCCGGCCAGCTGCGCGATGCCGCACTGGCGACGCTGCAGGCTCAGCAGCTGGCGTTAAACCACGGCATGTCGCTGCGCGACGCCAGCGCCTTCAACGTGCAGTTCGTGGCGAGCCGGCCGGTGTTGATCGACACCCTGTCGTTCGAGATCCTGCCGCAAGGGCAGCCCTGGGTGGCCTACCGGCAGTTCTGCCAGCACTTCCTCGCCCCGCTGGCCCTGGCCAGCAGCGTGGACGCGCGCCTGTTGCGGCTACTCGGCGTGCATCTCGACGGCGTCCCGCTGGATTTGGCGGCCGCCCTGCTGCCGGGGCGTAGCCGCTTGCAGCCCGGTCTGGCTGTCCACCTGCACGCGCACGCACGCAGCCAACGCCGGCACGCTGATGACGCTGGGCGGGCGGGCGCCGGCAAGGGCGACAACAAGGTCGGCACCAAAGACGCCCCCCGCTTCAGCGAGCAGGCCTTTCGCGGGCTGATCGACAGCCTTACCACGGCGGTGCGCAAGCAGGCTTGGGAACCTGGCGAGTCCGCCTGGCGCGACTATTACGCGGCCAAGGAGAGCTACAGCGACGAGGCCATGGCCTCCAAGGAGGAGCTGGTCGCCAAGTTCGTCGGTGAGCTGCAGCCCCGCTCGGTGTGGGACCTTGGGGCCAACACCGGCCGCTTCTCGTGGCTGGCCGCCCGTGCGGGCGCCTCCGTGGTGGCGTTGGAGATGGACCCAGCGGCGGTCGAGGTGAGCTGGCGCCAGGTCGTCGCCGGCGAGGCGCCGGCCGTCCTGCCGCTGGTTATGGACCTTGCCAACCCAAGCCCCGGACTTGGGTGGGGCTCTGCCGAGCGGCCATCGCTGAGCCAACGTGGCCCCGCCGACCTCGCCCTGGCCCTGGCGCTCATCCATCACCTGGCGATCGCCAACAACGTGCCGCTGACCCACGTGGCGGCATGGTTGGCGACCCTGTGCCAGTGGCTGGTCCTTGAGTGGGTGCCCAAGGACGATCCCATGGTGCGCCGGCTGCTGGCCTCCCGCCAAGACGTGTTCGACGATTACTGCGAGCAGGGACTCCAAGACGCCCTTAGCGGCTGGTTCGACGTGGTGCAACGAGAGCCGGTGCACGGCTCGCAGCGGACGCTGTACCTGCTACGACGGCGGTGACGGTGCTGCAGGAACAACGCGGTCGTGTGGGCTGGCGGCAACAGCTGGTCGTGTACCCGCTGCTGCTCGCGGCCTGGCCGGTACTGTTTCTGTACGCACGCAACGTCGGGGAGACCCCGATCCAGGAGGCGGTCCGTCTCCTGACCTACAACGTCGGCATCGCTGCGGTGGTCTTCGGAGTCCTGGCGGTGGTCCTGCGTGACGCCCGCCGTGCGGGGATGGTGTCGTCCGTGTTGATCGTGGGCCTGCTGCTGTGGGGGCACGTGCGCAACCTGGTCGGTGATCCCGCCTGGCTGCTGCCGTTGTGGCTGCTGGTCATGGCGTTGTGCGTCGTCGGCGCTATCCGCCTGCGATCTGGCCTTGGCGAGGCGACAACGATCCTGACCGGCGTGTCGGTGGTGCTCGTTGCATTGTCCCTGCTGACGATCTGGCAGGCCAAGTCACCGGCCCTCGCTGCCGCGGCCTCCGTCCCCGCCCCGGAGGACCTCGAGCCGCGAGTGGGGCCATGGAGCTCGCCGGGAGACCCGCGAGACGTCTACTACCTGATCTTCGACCGCTACCCGTCCGAGAAGAACATGCGGTCCCACCTGGGCTACGACAACCATTCCTTCACCGCCGACCTGCGACGCCGTGGCTTCTACGTTGCCCCGGATAGCACTGCCAACTACTTGAAGACCGCCACGTCGCTGTCGTCGTCGCTGAACTTGCGCTACCTGGATGACATGCCGCGGCGCTACGGGCCCAACACCGGCAACCTGCTCCCGCTGTACGAACTCCTGCGCAACCACCAGCTGGGCCGCATCCTCAAGCGCCGGGGGTACGAGTACATCCACATCGGGGCTTGGTGGGACGGGACCCAGGCCAACCCGCAGGCCGACGTCAACCTCGGCTACGACCAGACATCAGACTTCGAGCTCGCCTGGTGGGAGACAACGCTGCTGTCGGAGGTCGGCAAACGACCATCTCAGATGTCGGGCGACGAACAACGGCGGGTCCACTACGACGGCGCGCTGCAACAGTTCCAGGCGCTGCGCACCGCCATGGCCAAGCCGGGTCCCACGTTCACCTTCGCGCACATTCTGCTGCCCCATGAGCCGTTCGTGTTCGACCGCCGAGGTCGCTACGTCAGCCTGCTCGGCGACGCTCGGCGTGGCCGCACCCGCGGCTACATCGAGCAGACGCAGTACACCAACGGCTTGATCTCGGCGTTCCTGGATGACCTGCTGGATGTCGCGGAGGCCGACCGCCCCATCGTCGTGATCCAGGCTGACGAGGGCCCGCACCCGGTGCGCTACAAGGCCGACGAGGCCGGCTTTGACTGGGAGCAGGCGACCGACGAGGAGTTGCGGGAGAAGTTCCAGATCCTCAACGCCTACCTCCTGCCGGGCCTCGACGATCCCGGCCTGTATCCGTCAATTACCCCCGTGAACACCTGGCGGCTGATCCTCGACCGCTACTTCGGCGCCGACCTGCCGCTGCTGGACGACCGCAGCTACATCTTTCGCAGCCGGGCGCACGTCTACGACTACAGCGAGGTCAGCGACCGCGTGCAGTGCTCGGGCCCCTGCCCCGACGACGGCTGATCGTCCTGCGGCCGCCGCTTCGCTACTCGCGTGGCTCAGGCGTGGTCCTGCCAGGAGGTGCCGCCCGGTTCCGCCAGGCAGCGACGGACCTGCTCGGCGACGTACGGCGCCAGCCGGTCCAGCGCCTCGTCGAGGTCCAGCCACTCCACGGCGTCGATCTCGTGGGCGTGCACCGCCCGCAGCTCGGCGTCGTCGTCGTGCAACGGTCGCGCGTCGTACACCAGCACCACCCGCTCGGGCCAAGATGAGGCGAAGACGCCGAGCACCGCGCCGACGTCCACCTCGACGCCGGCCTCCTCGAAGGCCTCGCGCCGCGCGCCGCTGCGCGGGTCCTCGCCCGGGTCCACCACCCCGCCCGGGATCGTCCAGTGGCGCTTGAAGCTGTCGTGCACCACCAGCAGCCGGCCCTGCTTGCGGCACAGCACCGCCGCCGCGACGACCTTGCGGGGCAGCGTCTCGAAGAACGCCGCACTGCGATCCCGCGCAGCGTGGTGCCGGCGTCCGACGGCCACCAGCCGGGCAGCGGCGTCGAGCAAGCCGGGGGAGCGGTCCAGTTCCGGCTGCAGCGGGCCGTCGGGCCGGCCCGCGACGGTGGCCGCCGCGCCGGGAGCGCACAGCAGCTCCACGTCGAAGCCGCGGTGACCGAGGGCCCGCCGCAGCTCGTCGGCGGTGTAGCCGCGCCCCAGGATGCGGCGGCCGGTGGCCTGCGCGTGCACGCGGCCCGATACCGACACCATCAGCAGTCCGCCGGGCGCCAAGGCCTGGGCAGCCTCGGCGACCAAGCCCTCGCCGTGATCACCGGCGAGGCTCAGCTCGTCGTCGAGCAGCGCGACCGCATCGCAGGACTCGGCGGGCATCGCCGCCAGCGAAGCCGTGCGGGCGGTCAGGCCGGCGGCGGTCAGGGCGGCGGCGACGGCCGGGGTGCCGGTCACCACGTCGTCGGTTCCACGCAGCCAGGCCTGGGTCAGGGCGACAAGACGGGAGTCGATCACCCGCAGGCGCGCACCACGTACGGATACGGGTTGACGTTGGAACCGCCGCCGGGCAGCACCTCGAAGTGCAGATGGGAGATGCCCGCGGCGTTGCCGGAGTCGCCGACGTAGGCGATGTGCTCGCCCGCCGTCACCGCCTTGCCGACGCTGGCGCCCTCGGTATAGCCCGACAGGTGGGTGTAGTAGTAGCTGGCACCGCCGGCTCCTTGCAGGTACAGGGAGATGCCGCCCAGTGAGCTCGCCTCCATACGGCTGATGACCCCGTCTTCGTAGGCGTAGCTCGGCGTCCCGTGTGGTGCCAAGATGTCGGTGCCCATGTGACTACGCCCGCCCGAGCGCGGAGCGCCCCAGGTGTCGCTGTAGGTCCGTGGCTGGCCCACTGGACATGCCGTTGAGGCTGCCGATGTCGTGGACCCAGAGGCAACCCCGCCGCTGCGGCTGGCCGCGGCGCTGCTGCGGGGCGCCGCTGCCT
>JACCVM010000127.1 GCA_013698135.1 Euzebyaceae bacterium
CCCGCACTGACCGCAGGGCTCGCAAGGGAAAACCGCCGGCGGAAACCTTCCAGGTGTTCAACGCGCGTGACCCGTTCCAGGAGCTGGTGTCCGACGACGCCGGCGGAGCCGCGGACGCGACCACGACTGACGGCACCACGACGACGGATGGCACGACGGCCACGGATGGCACCACGACGGATACCACCACGACGACCGATGGCACCACGACGACGGATGGCACGACGGCGGACGGCGCCGGTGACACCAGCGACGGCGATAGCTCCGACGACACCAGCGTGAACGGCACGACTGTCACATTGGTGGACGTCTTCGAGGGCGACGATGGCGAGCCACGTGCGGCCGTGGTTGTCAACGGTTCGGGTTACAACGCCAGCGAGGGCGACGAGTTCGGGAAGCGCTTACGCCTGCTCGACATCGACGGGCAGTGCGCCACGATGCTGTTCGGCGACAGCCGCTTCACGCTTTGCGAGGGCGAGAACATCCGTAAGTAGTCCCGGCCAGCGCCACCTTGCCTCCGCGCCACGGGCGGTACCGTCTGGGCATGCGTGCAGCGGCGAAGTGGTAGACCGGCCGTGGCCTTGCGATACCTGACGGCCGGCGAGTCGCACGGTCCCGCGCTCGTGGGCATCCTCGAGGGGCTGCCGGCGGGTGTGCCCTATGCGCGGAATGCTCTCGAGCACGAGTTGGCCCGCCGGCGCCTCGGCCATGGTCGCTCGCCGCGCATGGACTTCGAGATTGATCGCTTCGAGGTGCTCGGCGGGGTCCGGCACGGCGTGACGATGGGATCGCCCGTCGCGGTGGTGATTCACAACACCGAGTGGCCGAAGTGGACGGCGGTGATGAGCCCTGACCCGCCACAGGATCCCTTGGCGCTCGAGCGCAGCGGGCGCGGCGCCCCGCTTACGCGGCCGCGGCCTGGCCACGCCGACCTCGTCGGGATGCAGAAGTACGGGCTGGACGAGGCCCGAAACATCCTGGAGCGGGCCAGCGCCCGCGAGACCGCCACGCGCGTCGCGCTGGGATTCTTCGCCCGCGCGCTGCTCAGCGAGTTGGGCATCTCGGTCGTCTCCCATGTGGTGCGCATCGGCGAGGTGTCCGTTCCCGACGCCTCGCCGGCCCCAGGCCCGGACGATCGGGACGCCGTGGACGCCGTCGGCGTTCGCTGCCTCGACGCCGAGGCGGCGGGGCGGATGGCCGAGCGCATCGATCGGGCCAAAGCCGAGCGCGACACCCTCGGCGGTGTCGTCGAGGTCCTGGTCTACGGCCTCCCCCCGGGCCTTGGGAGTCATGTGCACTGGGATCGCAAGCTCGACACGCGTCTGGCCGCCGCCCTGATGAGCGTGCAGGCCTTCAAGGGCGTCGCGGTTGGCGACGGCTTTGGCAGCGCCGCGGTCCCCGGCTCGCAGGCCCACGACGAGATCACCACGGACACCGAGGGTGGCTACCGGCGCATCACAGGGCGGGCCGGAGGCCTGGAGGGCGGTATGACGACTGGCGAGCCGCTGCGCCTGCGCGCCGCGATGAAGCCGTTGTCCAGCCTCACCCAGCCGCTGGCCACCGTTGACGTGCGCACCGGCCAGCCGGCCGAGGCGATCCAGCAGCGCTCGGACGTGTGCGCGGTGCCGCGGGCCGGGGTGGTCTGCGAGGCCGTGGTCGCCCTGACGTTGGCCGACGCGCTGCTTGAGAAGACGGGGGGCGACAGCCTCGGCGAGGTGCGCCGCAATCTGCTGGCCTACCGTTCGGCCGTGGCCGGCGGGCCGGATGCGGCGGCAGAGCCCCACATGGCCGCGGGGTCGGAGGCACCATGAGCGTGCTGGCGCCCGGTCGCAACATCGTCCTGCTCGGACTGATGGGGGCCGGCAAGACGGCGGTCGGGCAGCTGCTGGCGCAGCGGCTGGGGCGGCCGTTCACCGACACCGACGGGATGGTCGAGGCGCGGGCTCGGATGCCCGTCGCCGAGATCTTCGCCAGCGAGGGGGAGCGAGGCTTCCGACGGCGCGAGGGCGAGGCCGTGCGGCAGGCGTCGGCCCTGCGCGGGCAGGTCATCGCCGTCGGTGGGGGAGCGGTGCTTGACCCCGCCAACGTCACACACCTGCGTTCCACCGGCGACCTCGTCTGGCTGGCGGCCTCCGTGGAGGCGCTGGCCCAGCGGATCGGCGACGATCCTGGCCCCGCCCGCCCGCTGCTGTCGGCTGGCGGTGACGTGACCGAGCGGCTGGCGCAGCTGAAGGCCGAGCGGGAAGCCGCCTACACGGCCGCCTCCTCGGCGGTCATCGACACCGACGGCAAGACCCCCGACGACATCGCCGAGGCGGTGCTGGAGTGGGTACGGACTCGACCGGGCGTCCTGACCAAGCAGGAACTGCGGGCATGACCGGGCCCGTGCGGATTGCGGTCGGGGTGGCGCCCCCGTACGACGTCGTCATCGCCCCGGGCCTGCTCGACGAGCTGGCGGCCGTGCTGCCACCGCTGCCACATGCCCGCCGCGCCGCGCTGGTCACCACCGGCGACGTACGTGCGTTGTACGCCGACCGGGTGACTGCGGGACTGCGGGCACGAGGGCTGGGCGTGGAATCGGTGATCGTCCCCGACGGCGAGGAAGCCAAGACGCTGGCCACGGTGACCACCGTCTACCACCGGCTCGCGGCGATGCGCCTTGGCCGCGACGACGTGGTCGTGGCCCTCGGCGGCGGTGTCATCGGCGACCTGGCCGGCTTCGCCGCCGCGACCTGGAACCGAGGGGTCGCGGTGGTGCAGCTGCCGACGACCTTGCTGGCCCAGGTCGATGCGGCGATCGGCGGCAAGACCGGTGTCAACCTGGCCGAGGGCAAGAACCTCGTCGGCGCCTTCCACCAGCCGCTGGCGGTCGTCGCCGACATCATTGCGCTGGCCTCTCTGCCGGCCCGTGAGCTGCGGGCCGGACTCGGCGAGGCCGTCAAGTACGGCTTCATCGCCGACCCGGCGGTCCTCGACCTGTTGGAACGCGACCCGAAAGCGGCGGTCGCAGGTGACCCCGAGGTGCTCGGGGCGGTGGTGCAGCGGGGGGTGGCGGTCAAGGCGCGCATCGTCGCCGCGGACGAACGGGAAGCCGGTGAGCGCGCGCTGCTCAACTACGGCCACACGTTCGGCCATGCCTTCGAGGTGCTGACCGGATACGGCACGTACCGCCATGGCGAGGCGGTGGCGCTGGGCATGGTTGCCGCCGCCCGCCTCGGCGAACGACTCGGCGTCAGCGAACCCGGCCTGACCGACCGCACCGTGGGTCTCTTGGCTCCGCTCGGCCTGCCCACGGGCGGGCTGCGGCTGGACCCGGCGGCGGTTTGGGAGGTGCTGGGGCGCGACAAGAAGGCTCGCGACGGCGTGCGCTTCGTGCTGTGCCGCACCCCAGGTGACGCCTGCCTGGTCGGCCAACCAGACCGCAGGCTCGTCGAGGAGGTGCTGCGCTCCCTGCTTTGAGATCGTGCCCTGTTCGTGCCCTATTCGACCTCGACACGATCCTTGCCGGCGCGCTTGCCCCGGTACAGCGCTGCGTCGGCGGCGGTGAACAGCTCGTCGGCGGTGGCCGCGTCCAGCGGCGCGACCGCCACGCCGGCGGAGATGGTCACCGCCGGCAGGTCAAGCCTGCTGCGCTTCACCGACTCCCGCACCCGTTCAAGGACCATGCGCGCGCCCGTCGGGCCGGTGTCGGGCAGCAGGATCACGAACTCCTCGCCGCCGATGCGGAACACCGAGTCGGTCTCGCGCACTCCACCCTCGAGACGCCCGGCGACGTGCACCAGGGTCCGGTCACCCACGTCGTGACCGTGATGGTCGTTGACTGACTTGAAGTCGTCGATGTCGACGACGGCCAGGGCTACCGGGCGGTCGCCGGTGGCCTGCTCCAGGGCTTGACGCAGCTTCCTCCAAAAGACGCGCCGGTTGCGCAACCCGGTCAGCGCATCGCGTTCGGCGGCGAAGCGGACCTCCTCGTACAGGTCGGCATTGCGCATCGCGACCGCGGTGATGTCGGCCAGGCCGCGCAGAAAGTCTCGATCGTCGGTCGAGAAGGCGCCTTCCTTATCGCTGGTAACGGACAGGGCCATGAACAGCGTGCCCTTGTCCTGCTTGCCGGCGATCAACAGGGAGCGCGCCCGCGGGTGGAGTCGGTCCTGGAGCTCGGGTCGCGCGCCGACGTCGTTGATCACCAGGCAGCCGGCGGCGGCGATCTCGTCGACCAACGCCACCAACGGGCCGGTCAACGGCTCCTCGCGCAGCACCAGGCCAGCCCGGTCCGCTCCGGCCGAGTGCAGCAGCGCCGTGTCGCCGTACACCCGGACCACGCTCACCTCGACGGTGTCGATGCGTTCCTGCACCGCCCGCACGATGCTGGGAACCACCTGGGAGAACTCCGCGGTTGACGCCATCATCTTGGCCACGTCGAACAGCTTGGCCATGGTCTGGGCCTGGTGCTGGGCCACCGTGTACAGGCGCGCGTTGGCGAAGGCGACCTGGGCCTGGAGGGCGAACACCTCCAGCGTCTCGACCGTGACTGCGGTCGGCAGCCGCCCGGAACGTGGCTCGTCGACCGCCAGGAACCCGATGATGGTGTGGTCGTCGTCGAGCAGCTTGACGACAAGCCCGTGATCGGCGGTCCACGCGTCCGGGTGGTCAGAGGCAGGGATATTGGGAATGTCCGCCCAGTTGGCGGGCGCCTCCGGCGGGACCAGGTAGCTGACGGTTCCGACCAGCCAGTCGGGCTGCAACAGCACCGTCCAGTTCTCCCACGGTGTGGTCATGCCGATGCGACCGTCAACCAGCCCGGCGGTTGCGACCCGCCGGCAGCGACCCCCCTCCCGGACCGTCACCGTCGCCACTGCGAAGTCGGTCACCTCGATGACGGCGTCGACGATGCGTTGCGCCACCACTTCGAAGTCCAGCCGGCGCGAGATGTCGGCGGCGATCTCCAGGATCCTGGATCCCCGCCGGGAACCATCGTCGCCGGAGGCCCGCCTGGCGTCGGCGCCCGGGGACGCCTGGGAAGCAGCCCCGGACCCAAGGTGCTCATCCCGCACACGGTCCCTTTCCGTCGATGTCGGCGGCAGGGCGGCTTACGCTACCGTCCCGACCCGGTGAAAGGAAGGACTAGTGATCCTCCTGGTGAACGGACCGAACCTTTCCCAGGTCGGCTTCCGCGATCCGCTCGTCTACGGCAACGAGACGCTCGATCAGATCATGGCCGGGGCTCGCGAGGAGGCCGGCGCGCTCGACGAGTTCACCTCCGAATCCGAAGGCGACATCATCTCGCGGTTGCACGCGGCGCGCACCGACGGCACCGAAGCGGTGGTCATCAACCCGGGCGCCCTCGGCCATTACAGTTACGCGCTGCGCGACGCTCTGGAGCTGCTGTCGCTGCCCAAGGTAGAGGTCCACCTGTCGCAGACCCCAGCCCGCGAGCCGTTTCGCCGCCGCAGCGTCATCAGTCCGGTCGTGGACGTCACCATCACCGGCGCCGGCGCCTTCGGCTATCGCCTGGCCGTGCGCGCGGCACAGCATCTGACCGGGAAGGCCTGACCCCGCCCCGCTACACTGCGTCCCCTGCTGACCGAGGTAGCCGTATCGATGGTGTCCACCAACAGCTTGAAGAACGGGATGACGCTGAGCATCGACGGCCAGCTGTGGCGTGTCGACTACTTCCAGCACGTCAAGCCCGGCAAGGGCGGCGCCTTCGTGCGCACCACGCTCAAGGGCGTGCGCAACGGCAAGACCGTTGACCGCACTTTCCGGGCGGGCGAGGATCTGCAGCAGGCCATCTTGACGAAGCGGGCGCTGCAGTACCTGTACCGCGACGGCGACGACTTGGTGTTCATGGACACCGAGCATTTCGAGCAGACCCCCGTGCCTGCGACGACCCTGGCCGGCGGCGCAAAGTGGCTCAGGGAGGGTGAAACCATCGAGCTGGTGTTCCACGGCGATGAGGTCGTGGACGTCAACCTGCCGGCCTCGGTCGAGCTGGCCGTCACCGGCACCGAGCCGGGCTTGCAGGGCGATCGCGTGTCCGGGGCCAGCAAGCCGGCCACGCTGGAGACCGGCGCCGTGGTGGGGGTGCCGCTGTTCATCAACGTCGGCGAGACCGTCAAGGTCGACACCCGCTCCGGCGAGTACATCTCGCGGGCCTGATGGCGCGCAACGGCACCGGCTCCCGGCACGCCGCGCGCAAGCTCGCGCTGGACGTCCTGTACGAGGCGGACCTCACCGAGCGGCCCATCGCGGCCGTGCTGGTCAAGCACCTCGAGGCGGCACCACCGCCGCCCGAGTTCGCGGTGGCCCTGGTGCGAGGCGTGCATCGCCACCACGACGAGCTCGACGAGTTGATCCAGTCCCATTCCCGTGACTGGAAGCTGTCGCGGATGCCGGTGATCGACCGCAACCTGCTGCGCATCGGGCTGTTCGAGATTCTGCACAGTCCTGACGTCCCGACCGCCGTGGCCATCGACGAAGCCGTGGAGCTGGCCAAGGAGCTGTCAACCGATGACTCGGGCCGGTTCGTCAACGGTGTGCTGGCGCGGGTCGCCGACGCCGCCTCGCCCGCCTGACCCGCCGCCACTCCCAACCCCTCGGGGGCGATCTTTTCACCCGCTAGTGGCATCCTCGCCTTCGCTCGGCAATGATGCGGTCGTTGCCTCCGCACGGCACGGCACGGCACGGCACCCTGCCCATCCCTGAAAGGCTTCCGCATGTCTTCCACAGCCCACGCTGGCGCGAACAAAAAGCGGGTCGCGCTCGCCGCGCTGGCCTTATCGCTGCTCGTAGCCCTGCTGGCCCCGCCGGTCGCCGGCGCCCGGGTCAAGCCGGCACATCACCCGCCGAAGCCTGTCGGCTTCACCTTGACGATCCTGCACAACAACGACGGCGAGTCACAGCTGGTCAACGCCCCCGAGAATCCAGACTTCGGCGGGATCGCCCGCTTCAAGTCAGTGGTCGACCGGCTGAAGGCGGACGCCAGGAGAACGGGTAGCCGGCACGTCCCGCGCAAGCGCGGCGTCGTGCTGCTGTCGTCCGGTGACAACTTCCTCGCAGGTCCGGAGTTCAACACCAGCCTCGAACGCGGCGTGCCCTTCTACGACACGACGGCGCTGGACCTGGTCGGCTACGACGCCTTCGCGATCGGCAACCACGAGTTCGACTTCGGCCCCGACGTCCTCGCGGACTTCATCGACGGGTTCATCCGCCCGGTGCCGTTCGTCAGCGCCAACCTCGACGTCAGCGAGGAGCCTGCGCTGGACACCCTGGCCGACGAGGGCCGCATCGTGCGCAGCACCGTCGTGCACGAGCGCGGCGAGCGCATCGGCGTCGTCGGCGCCACCACGCCGGATCTCCAACTGGTTTCCAGCCCACGCCGGGTGGAGGTGCTGCAGGACGTCGCCGGTCTGGTGCAGGCCCAGATCGACCGGCTGCGCCGGCGTGGCGTCAACAAGATCATCCTCATCAGCCACCTGCAGGACGTCGAGGAGGACCGCGCGCTGGTCCCGATGCTGCGTGGCGTGGACGTCACCATCGCCGGCGGCGGCGACGAGGTGCTGGCCAACGAAGGCGACCTGCTGGTGCCCGGCGACGAGGCGGTGCTGCCCTACCCGGTGGTCGAGCAGTCCGCCGGCGGCCGCGACGTCCCGATCGTGACCACGGCCGGCGACTACAAGTACGTCGGTCGCCTGGTGGTCGACTTCGACCGACGCGGGCGGGTGCGCAACACCCGCGGGATCAGCGGTCCGGTGCGCGTCTCCGGGGTTGCTCCGGACGCGGTCGAGCCGGACGCCAAGATGCTGCGGCTCGTGACCGAGCCGGTGTCCGCGGCGATCGCCGAGCTCGAGCAGAACGTCATCGCGCAAAGCGAGGTCGATCTTGACGGACGGCGGACCGAGGTCCGTTCCCGCGAGACCAACCTCGGCAACCTCATGGCCGACAGCCAGCTGTCGACGGCGCGCTCGCGCGCCGATGAGTTCGGGCTGCCTGCCGCCGACTTCGCCATCCAAAACGGTGGCGGCATCCGCAACGACTCGGTGATCCCCGCCGGTGAGATCACCGAGCTGGACACCTTCAACATCGCACCGTTCGCGAACTTCATTGCGGTCACGCCGGATGTGCCCCGTGAGCAAGCCAAGGAGCTGCTCGAGCACGGCGTCGCCGCCATCGGTGGCGGCCAGACGGCACAGCTGGCCGGCATCTCGATCGTCTACGACCCCTCACGGACCGCGCAGGTCGTCGACCTCGAAGGCAACGTCACCACGCCGGGCGAGCGCATCCGCCAAGCGGTGCTCGACGACGGCACCGTGCTGGTGGACGACGGCGAGGTCGTCGACGGCCCGTCGGTCAACGTGGCCGGCAGCGACTTCTTGGCTCGCGGTGGTGACGGCTACCCGTTCCGGGGCGCCCCCTTCACGTCGGTCGGCGTCGCCTACCAGCAGGCACTCGCCAACTTCATCATCGACGACCTCGACGGCCGCATCACCGCAGCCGACTACCCCGAGGGCGGCGAGGGTCGCATCACCCCCACCGACTAACCCCTCACCCCGGGTGGTGGGCATCCGGTACCCATTCGGTAGCGGATCCCCTCCACCCCGGTTTCCCACAGGCCGAGCTGCATTGGACCGGAGCGCGGCAACCGGGTGGCCTACACCCCTTGCATGGGCCGAGAAGGCAAGGTCGAGTTACGCCATCTGGCTGCGACGCAACACGGGCACTTCACCAACGCCCAGGCTGCGATGCTCGGCGTCAGCAGCCGTTCGCTGACGTGCATGCGACGCAGTGGCGAGATTGAAGAGGCTCACCTCGGTATCGCCCGCTTCAATGGATCGCCACTCACTTGGCACGGGCGCGTGATGGCGGCGGTCCTGGCCGCCGGCCCCGGTGCGGTCGCCGGTTACGACACGGCGCTGCGGCTGCTCGGGTTGAGCCGCCATGCCATGACCGACGCAATCGAGATCGTCACCCCGAGGCCGTGGCTGCCCGATCGGCCGGGAATCGTGGCCCACCGCACCCGCCAATTGGAGCGCTGCGACCGGGGGGTCTGCGAGTCCATCCCCCTCACCAGTGGCGCACGCACCGTCATCGACGTTGCGGGCCGGCGTGACCGAACGGACACGACCGCCTTGGTGGACGACGCGGTGTGTGCCCGCGTGACCACCCGGCGGTGGTTGTTCTTGCGAGGGCGAGCGCTGCGCAACGGCCGGCGCGGCGTCGGCCTGATCGTCTCCCTGACGCACCCAGATGCGGCAGCAGAGTTCTGGTCATGGCTCGAACGCGAGGCCGACCGCCAGTTCGCACGCCATGGCGTCCCCGCACCGCTCTGGAACACCCGGCTGTACGACGACAAGGGTTACGTGGGGGTGGTCGATGCGCTGTGGAAGGCGGCGAGCACCGTGGCCGAGATCGAGGGGCTCCGCTTCCACACCAATCCCACGCAGCGCCGCAATGATGCCCGCCGGTACAACCGCATCAGCCGCCGTCACCGCCTCCTCCGCTACACCTGGCTCGACATCGTGGAACGGCCCGCCGAGGTGGCGATTGAGCTTCGCGAGGCCCTATCCGTCGGTGGTGGGGATCCGCTCCCTGATCGGTAGCGG
>JACCVM010000138.1 GCA_013698135.1 Euzebyaceae bacterium
CGTGCCAGCCGGCGGCGTAGCCGGTCGCCTGATCGGCGCCCAACCGGCGATGGTCGAGCACCAGCAGCGTTCCTCCCTCCGCGTCGTGCAGCTCCCAGCGCACCACCGACTCATCCTCGCCGGCGAAGCGCCACTCGTACTCCAGCGTCTGCGGCGGATCCCAGACGAGGATCTCGCCCGTACAGTCGCCGTCATCTCCGAAGTCGAAGCGCACCTGCCCGCCGGCCGTGGCTTCCAGGGTGGCGTGGGTCAGCCACCGGGCCAGCTGCTCAGGTCGGGTGAGGGCCGACCACAGCTCCTCGGCGGTCGCCTTGTACAGGCGCTCGAAGCGCACACCACGACGGGCGCCGTCCGCTCGCAGGTCACCGGTGGTCGATGGGGTCATGGGGCGTCTCCTTCGCGCCGCGCGCGGCGCAGCTCGGTTTCCAAGGCGTCCAAGCGGCCGGTCCAGAACCCGCGGTAGGTCTGCAGCCACTCGTCCAGCTCAGCCAGGGGTGCGGGGTCGAGGCGGTACACGCGGCGCTGTGCGTCGCCGCGGCTGCGTGCCAGCCCCGCTTCGCGCAGCACGCGCAGATGCCGGCTGACCGCCGGCCGGCTCACGGCAAACTGCTCGGCCAGCTCACCGGCGGTGCGCTCTCGCTCGGCGAGCAACTCGACGATGCGCTGGCGGGTTGGGTCGGCCAGGACCGCGAGGATCTCCATGGCTTCGTAGGTAACACCACGCTTACGTAAAGCGCAAGTTACTCAAGTACACTCGGGAGCATGACCATCCTGTCGCCGGCGCCAGGCTCGCTGGACGACGTCACGACGTCGGAGCTGGCGCTGCGGCGCTTCCTGCACGGCCTCGCCGGCGTTGATCAGGTGGGTGCCGAGGCCCGCGCCGCCGCCCTGGCCACGCGCTCGATCAAGCGTGAGGCCAAGGGCTGGGCCCTGGACATGGCCATCCGCATGACCGACCTGACGACCCTGGAGGGCAACGACACCCCCGGCAAGGTCAGGGCCTTGTGCGCCAAGGCACTGCGACCGGATCCCAGCGACCCCGAGGTGCCCCCCGTGGCGGCGGTCTGCCTCTACCCGGACCTGGTCGCAACCGCGGTGCGGGCACTGGCCGGCGGCACAACGGCACAAGGCAGTAAGGACGGCGGGCGTCCGCGGGTCAAGGTCGCCTCGGTGGCCACGGCCTTCCCGTCGGGTCGGTCCGCGCTGACCACCAAGCTGGCCGACGTCGGTGACGCGGTGGCCGCGGGAGCCGACGAGGTCGACATGGTCATCGATCGGGGCGCGTTCCTGATAGGTCGCTATGCCCAGGTCCTCGACGAGATCCGCCAGGTCAAGGCCGCCTGTGGCGACGCGCACCTCAAGGTGATCCTCGAAACCGGCGAGCTGGCCACCCTTGACAAAGTGCGGCGCGCGTCGTGGCTGGCGATGCTCGGTGGTGCCGACTTCGTCAAGACCTCGACCGGCAAGGTCGGCCCGGCTTCGACCCCAGCCGTGGTGCTGGTGATGCTCGAAGCGGTGCGCGACTTTGCGGACGCAACCGGCGGCACCGTGGGCGTCAAGGCGGCCGGCGGGATCCGCACGGCCAAGGACGCGGTGCGCTACCTGGTGCTGGTCAACGAGACCGTCGGCGCGGACTGGCTGACCCCGGACCGCTTCCGCTTCGGTGCCTCCAGCCTGCTCAACGACCTGCTCATGCAGCGCAGCAAGCTGCGCACCGGCGCCTATGCCGGCCCCGACTACTTCACCCTGGACTGACCGACCATGAGCGATTGGGACTACGCCCCGGCGCCCGAGTCGCGCGAGCTGGTGTCACTGCGCTCTCACTACGGGCTGTTCATCGACGGCGCCTTCACCGCACCCACTGACGGCGGCGCGTTCAAGACCGTCAACCCGGCCACCGAGGAGGTGCTGGCAGAGGTCGCCGAGGCCGGCGCGGCCGACGTCGACCGGGCCGTGGCGGCGGCTCGGCGGGCGCAGACCGAGGTCTGGGGGCCGATGCGACCCGCCGAACGGGCCAAGT
>JACCVM010000161.1 GCA_013698135.1 Euzebyaceae bacterium
CGTCGCGCAGGTGGTCCATCTCGTACAGGTGCTCGCGCCAGATGCGGTCGACGACCGACAGGATCACGCGGCGCTCCACCTGCCGCATGGTGTCCGAGCCGATCTCGGCCTCGCGGCGCTCGTAGGCCCGCATGCAGTCGTCCAGCAGCAGCTCGCGCAGCTGCGCCCTGGTGACGGTCTCCAGATCGATGGCCTCGCGCTCGACGCCGACCGCGTAGATCTGCTCCAACGCGGTCCACAGCTCCTCCAGGCCCCACTCCTCGGCGAAGACCCCGTCCGGGGCGTACGTCGCGCACAGGTTGGTGACCGTGTCCTCGACGAAGTCCTCGGCGTACTCGGCGACCTTGTCGTCGGGGCCCTCCAGCACGGTGGAGCGCTGCGCGTAGATGACCTCGCGCTGCTTGTTCATGACGTCGTCGTACTTGAGGACGTTCTTGCGGATCTCGAAGTTGCGGGCTTCCACCTGACCCTGTGCGCGGGCCACGGCGCGTGAGACCATCTTGTGCTCGATCGGCATGTCCTCCGGCAGCTTCAGTCGCGTCATGATCGACTCGACTGCGCTGGCGTTGAACAGCCGCATAAGGTCGTCTTCCAGCGACAAAAAGAACCTCGACTCGCCGGGGTCACCCTGCCGCCCTGAACGGCCGCGCAGCTGGTTGTCGATGCGGCGCGACTCGTGGCGCTCGGTGCCCAGCACGTACAGCCCGCCGAGCTCGCGGATCTTGTCGCCCTCCGCCTTGGTCTCGGCCGTCGCCTGCTCCAACGCGTCGGCGAAGGCCGCTTGATAGGACTCGGGATCCTCGTCGGGGTCGTGCAGGCGGCGCGCCTCAGTGTGGGCCAGCGACTCCGCGTTGCCGCCGAGCACGATGTCGACGCCGCGGCCGGCCATGTTCGTGGCCACGGTGACCGCCCCGAGGCGGCCCGCCTGGGCCACGACCTGGGCCTCCTTGAAGTGGTTCTTGGCGTTGAGCACCTCATGGGGGATGCCGCGGCGGGTCAGCATGGCCGCCAGCTTCTCGGACTTGTCGATCGACACGGTGCCGACCAGGACCGGCTGGCCCTTGGCATGGCGAGCCGCGATGTCCTCGGTGACGGCCTCGTACTTGGCTTTCTCGGTCTTGTAGACCTGATCCGCGGCGTCGAGTCGCACCATCGGACGGTTCGTCGGTACCGTCACCACACCGATGTCGTAGATGTGCGCGAACTCGCTCTCCTCGGTCTTGGCCGTACCGGTCATCCCTGACAGCTTGTGGTACAGGCGGAAGTAGTTCTGCAGGGTGATCGTGGCCAGGGTCTGGTTCTCCTCCTTGATCCGGACCCCCTCCTTGGCCTCGATGGCCTGGTGCAGGCCCTCGGAGTAGCGCCGGCCGATCAGCGTGCGGCCGGTGAACTCGTCCACGATCAGGACTTCGCCGTCGGAAACCATGTACTCGCGGTCGAGCAGGTACAGCTCCTGTGCGCGGATGGCGTTCTGCAGATGGTGGATGAGCGGCGTGTTGACGCTCTCGTACAGGTTGTTGACGCCGAGCAGCTCCTCGACGCGGGTGACGCCCACCTCGGTGACCGCCACGGTCCGCTTGGCCTCGTCGATCTCGTAGTGGGTGTCCTTGGTCAGGCGGGGCACAACCCGCTTGGCGAAGACCGCGTACCACTCGGTGGCCTGGTCGGCGGGCCCGGAGATGATCAACGGCGTTCGTGCTTCGTCAACCAAGATCGAGTCGACCTCGTCGACGATGGCGTAGTGGTGCCCGCGCTGCGCCTTGTCTTCACTGGACAGCACCATGTGGTCGCGAAGGAAGTCGAAGCCGAACTCGTTGTTGGTTCCGTAGGTGATGTCGGCGGCGTACGCGGCCAGCTTGTCCTCCCTCGACTGCTGGGCGGCGACGAGACCGACGTTCAAGCCAAGGAAGCGGTGGACCCGTCCCATCCAGTCGGCGTCGCGACTGGCCAGGTACGGGTTGACCGTGATGACGTGCACACCCTTGCTCGCCAGGGCGTTGAGGTAGACGGGCATGGTCGAGGTCAGCGTCTTGCCCTCGCCTGTGCGCATCTCGGAGATGTCGCCTTGGTGCAGCGCGATGCCGCCGAGGACCTGGACGTCGTAGGGGCGCTGGCCAAGGACCCGGTGCGCGGCCTGGCGGACAGTGGCGAAGGCCTCCGGCAGCAGCTCGTCGATGGTCTCGCCGTCGGCCAGCCGGTTGCGGAACTCCACGGTCCGATCACGCAGCTGTTCGTCGGTCAGCTCGGTGACCGACGACTCAACGCCGTTGACCTGGGTGACGAGGGTCTCGAGCTGTTTGAGGTGACGACCCTCGCCGAGCCGCAAGATCTTCTGGAGAACCACGAGACAGCCTGCCTTTGTGCCGGGATGCGACGGGTGCCCCAGTGTAGGCGGCGGTGTGCGCGGCGCTCCCGGCTGCCGTGAGGCCGTCCTCCCGTCCCCGACCGCCCGAGCGGGTGCCGCTTCGGACACCTCGACGCCGAGCGGGTGCCGCTTCGGACACCTCGACGCCGAGCGGGTGCTGCTTCGGACACCTTGGTCCGAAACCGCACCCAGACTGGGGCCGGCGCTTGGCTCGACGTGGCGACTTGAGCTATCGCGTGGCGGCTTGGCCGTGGCCGGCAGCTCGGAGGGCCGCAAGGATCTGACTGCGCAGGACCTGCCAGGCCGCGTCGTCCTCGACGTGCCGCCATGTCGCCACGAAGATCGTCCAGGGCGTGCCCGCAAGCCCATTGGTGCGCAGCGCATCGACGTCCAGTTGCACGCGGTCGGCATGGCTGCCCATCCCGAGGCACTCCAGGCCCACCCACCCGGTTGGCCAGCCGACGTCGACCTCGACGGTGCGCCCGTCGGTGCAGCGCACAGGCACGTGCTGCGACGCTGGTGGCGGCAACTCGAGGTCACTGCGGATGCGGTTGCGAAGCTCCAGTTCAAGCACCGAGTCGGCGCGTTCGGCGTCCAACTCCCTCAGGAGCGATCGCAACGCCCGCGCACCAGGGATGGGACCGCGCAACGCAAGCAGCTCCGCCAGCTCCCCCAGCGCCAGCGGCCTGCGCTGGCGTGCATCGATGATGATGGCCCGCAACATCGTTCGGTCGAGCTTTGGGGCGAGGTCGGTGATCGCCCACGCAACCGAGACGGTAGGCAGACCCCGGATAGCCTCGATGGCGGCCTGATCAAAGTGACGTGACCGGCTGACGATCGCCTTGGCTTGGCGGCGAAGCCGTCGCTGATGATCGATGAGGACATGCGAACGAGTCGGCAGCACTCCCACGAGGCCGTTCAGCCATACGGCTGACCAGCCCGTCAACGCGGCCGGTGGTCCCACCCACAGCAACGTTCGACACAGCCGTCGCTCGGGCAGGTCGCTCCACGGTGCACCGACCACGCCTCGACACGTGCGATCCCAACCGCGTCGAGCGGCCGTTCGCCGCCATGCGTGTGCCTCGCTGTCACTGCGTGCTTGCCTGGCCGCGACATACCCGTACTGCTCGGCGGCCCATCGTTCCCACTCCTGCCACTGCATGGAGCCGAGCATGCAGGGCGAACCGCAGCGCGTCGTTGCCGAGCACTCACCAGCAGTGGAAAACCACCGCTCATGCCCGAGTGGGTGCGGCCACGGACACCAGCGACCGCTTCCGCACCCGCACACCGAGACCAGCCGCGGCCCGGCTACGGCGCGGCCCGGGTACGGCCGGATCGGGTAGGGCCGGATCGGGCGTCGGGGCCGCCGACCGCCGACGCGCCGACATGGGAAGGCGGCTACTTGATCTCGAGCAGCTTTTCGCGCACCGCGTAGACCACGGCCTCCATCCTGGAGTGCAGGTGCAGCTTCTCGAGGATGTTGCGGACGTGGTTCTTGACGGTGTTCTCGGAGATGAACAGCTCCTTGGCGATGTCGCGGTTGTTCAAGCCGCGCGCAACGAGCGTCAGCACCTCCATCTCGCGGACGGTCAGCCGCGGGGCGGGCATCTGCTGCTTCTCCTCACCCTTGCGCGCCATCGCCGCGAACTCGGTGAGCAGCTTGGAAGCCATCGACGGCGAGATCAGCGACTGGCCCGCATGCACGCTGCGGATTGCGCCGGCGACCTCGTCGATGGAGATCTCCTTGAGCAGGTAACCGCTGGCGCCGGCTTTGATCGCGTCGTACAGATCTTCCTCCTCGTCGCTGATCGTCAGCATGAGGATCTTGCTGTGCGGCACGGCGTCCTTGATCGCCTGCGCAGCGTCGATGCCGCCGCGCCCGGGCATCCGCACGTCCATCAAGACCAGATCGGGCATGTACTGCTCGGCCAGGGCCACGACTTCGTTGCCGTCGTTGGCCTCCGCGACCACCTCGATGTCGGGCTCAGACTCCAAGACCATCTCGAGTCCACGCCGGAACAGCGCGTGATCATCCGCCACGATGACGCGGATGGCATCACGGCGCTTCGGTTCATCGGTCATGGCGCGATCCTCGCCCGTTTGCTGCCGGTTTTCAGATCAGTCTAACCGGACAAGTCGCCCAATGAGCCGCCAGCCGGCACACCTTCGATGAGGCCGAGCTGCCCGTCGCGTCGCCGGTAGACCACGCTGCAGATCCCCGACGCGGCGTTGGTGAACAGAAAAAAGTCATGCCCGAGCAACTCGAGTTGCAGCGCGGCGTCGTCGGGGACCATCCCCGCGAGCTCGAAGCGCTTGGTGCGCACGATCTGCGGGCGCGGCCAGCCGTCGTCGGGTTCGGCGGCCGGCGCGGTGGTGGTGGCGGCAGGCGGGGCCCCGGTGGCAGCGGCGGTGCTGGCGTGCCGATCACGGCCACGGCTGCGGTCGACCAGCCGGGCCTTGTAGCGGGCCAGCTGCCGCTCGAAGCGTCCCACCGCGATATCGACAGCCCCACGGTGATCGGAACCGGACCCTTCCGCCCGGATGTGATGGCCCTTGGTGCGAGCGGTGACCTCCACGGCGGCAGGGGCGGCGATCCGAGGGTTGTGCTCCTCACTGAACAGCACTTCCACGCCGAGCAGGCGGTCAAAGAACCGGGTGGCGTGCTGCACTCGCTGGATCGCCTCCTCCTTGACCCGCGGGGCGACCTCACAGTTCTTGGCCTTCACGATGATGTCCACGCGGCCTCCATACGTCCGGACGGCAACGGCCCCCGACGGAACGTCGGAGGCCGGGGCGCAGGGTGGGAAGGGTCGCTGCGCTCGACTCGAGCGTGCACCACACCCCTTCCGATTTGTCTACCAGCATCGTCGCCGGACGCCGCCGCCAGCGCAAACTGCTCTTACACTTCGCGCGTGGCGGTGGACCCTCTGGCGACCCGGAACGATGACCTGCGCCGGTGGCGCGGCCAGTTCACGGACACCACCGCCATCACGGCAAGCCCGCCGCGGCAACGGGCTACCTGCGTCGGTGTCGTCTATCGCATCCGGCTGGTACCAGGGCGCCAGCTGGAGGTCACGATCGAGGACGGGACCGGACGTCTGACCGGCGTGTTCACGGGGCGTTCGAATCTTCGCGGCCTGGAACTGGGTGCCGGCATGCGGCTCACGGGCACCATCGCCAACGACTCCGATCACGGCCTGATGATGCTCAACCCGACGTGGGCGCTGGTCGCCGAGCTGTACGAGTAGTTCGGCCTGCCAAGCAGGTCAGCAAGACCGACGCCGGCCCTCAGCGTTGGTCGCCTATCGGTTCCTTCGGCCGCTCAGCGATCCTTGCGATGCGGATCGGTGTGCACCACATGGGTGGGGTCGGGCGGCCGTCGGTGCACGGACGCGCTGCGGCCGGAGCCAAGATGGTGCTCCAATGCCTCGGGGTCCAATCCGTGGTCGTCGGCGAGGTGCGAGCGCAGCTCGGCCTCGCCTCGGAACCGCAGGTCACAACGTGGGCACTGCCGTACCGCCATCAGTTCACCCCTTGCTCGCTTGGGTCACCGTTGCCCGACCAGCAACTTGCGCAGCAGGTCGCTGCGGCCTTCCCGGACCAAGGCCAGCACCTCGTCGCCACGGGTCAGCGGCGTCGTACCCCTGCAGACCACCACGTGGCCTTCCCGGACGACGGCGACCAGCGTGACGTCCGACGGCAGCTCGAGTTCCTCGATGCGCTTGTCGATGG
>JACCVM010000168.1 GCA_013698135.1 Euzebyaceae bacterium
CCGACGATCTCGCCGTCGCGGGCGATGACGCAGCCAACCAGGGGGTTGGGGGACACGGTGGTACGGCCGTGCTCGGCGAGCATAATGGCGCGACGCATCAGGGCCTCGTCACCCGGCACGTCGCAGCCCTTGTGCGCACCCTTGAGGGCCACCGTCCACGGGGTCCTACTCCGCCTCCGCCGCGCGGCCGTCGACGGCGTAGGCGGATGTGCTGCGCTGATGCTCCTTGAGGAACGCCTTCATCTCGGTGGCGACCTGCACGATCTCGCGATGGTCGGCGAAGGCCCGCTTCTCGGTGGAGGCGACCCCCACCGCCAGCGTCACCGGCGGGAACGGCCGCAGCTGCCCTTGGCGGTCGGGCACCTCGACGTAACCGCGTTCAAGGTCAGCCGGGTCGTACAGCTTGTGCACCCGCTCGTCGAAGCGCTCGACGGCGTAGCTGCAGACCCCGTCAAGCTCCTCGGGTCGGCAGACCACCATGAAGTCGTCGCCGCCGACATGGCCGACGAACCACCCCTTCGACGCGCATTCGCGCAGCGCCTCCACCAGGAGGTCGCCGGTCAGGATGATGACGTCGTCGCCTCGCAGGAAACCGTAGCGGTCGTTGAAGGACTTGAAGTCGTTGAGATCGGCGTACAGGATCGCCACTGGCTCGCGGTCGGCCAGCCGCCGCCGCAGCTCGGCGTCGATGCGGTGGTTGCCCGGCAGGCCCGTCAGCGGTGAGGTCGACCGCAGGTCGGAGGCGCGGCGCAGGGTGGTGCGCACACGAGCCACCAGCTCGATCGGGTCGAAGGGCTTGAGCACGTAGTCGTCGGCGCCAGCCGTCAAGCCGACGACCTTGTCCACCGTCAAGGACTTCCCGGTCAGGATGATGATCGGAATCTGATAGGTGCGCGGATCCGCCCGCAGCCGCCGGCATACCTCGAAGCCGTCCAGCCGTGGCATCAGCACATCGAGCAGCACCAGCGACGGCCGTTCGTCGATGGCCTTGCGCAGCGCCTCCTCGCCGTCGGCCGCCAGGGCCACCTCGAAGCCCTCCATGCGCAGGTTGGCCTCCACGAACCGCAAGATGTCGGGTTCGTTGTCGGCGACGAGGATGGTCTCCGTCATGCACCCGAGGGTACCGGTCCCGGTCAGGACCGCCTCCGCAGACGGCACAGGTACATCCCGTCCGTGCCATGGTGATACGGGTCCAGCTGCACACCCGTCCCCTGTCCGACATCTGAGATCCCGGCCGCGACCGCGGTGTCCTCCACGGCGAAGCGGTCGCCGTGCAGCGCGGTGAACAGGGTGATGACTCCCGAGGTCTCGGCGCCCGTCCAGGTGCACACGCTGTAGACCAGCACCCCGCCGGGTCGCACCAGCTCGGCCGCAGCCTCCAGCAGGGTCAGCTGGAGTGTGGCCAGCCGTTCGACGTCGCCGGCCTCCCGCCGCCAGCGCAGCTCGGGTCGGCGACGCACCACGCCCAGGCCGGTGCAGGGAGCGTCGAGCAGCACCCCGTCGAACGTGCCGGGCTTCCACGGCGGCCGCGCGGCGTCGGCCGCGACGACGCCGAGCACCCGTCCGGTCGTGGTCGCCGGGGCAGATGCGCTGCCGCCGGCAGCTACTCCAGCACTGGTGCGGTCGGCGGCCTGCGCCACCAGCCGTGCCCGTGCGAGCCGCAGATCGGCCGCCGCCACCGTGGCTCCCAACTGAGCCAGGTGCGTGGTCTTGCCGCCCGGAGCGGCACACAGGTCAAGCGCTCGCCAGCTGCCGCCCTGGCCGGCGGCCATGGCACGGGCGACGACCATCGAGGCCTCGTCCTGGACCACCGCCCGGCCCTGCGCTACCGCGGGGATTGTCCCGGGATCGGCGCCCCGGACGGCGAGTGCCTCGGGCGCAAGCGGGGCGGGTCGTGGCTCAAGCCCCCCGACGCGCAACTCGGCGGTGAGGGCGTCGCGATCCCCCACGGCGCGCAGCGTCACCCCCGGCGGGTCGTTGCCCGCCTCCAGCACGGCGCGCGCTTCGTCTCCGAATCGCGCTCGGCACTCGGCCACCACCCATCGCGGGTAGCCGGTCCGCAGGGCCAGGCCGCGCTCGTCCTGCTCCGGCGGCCATGGCAGCGCGTCCTTGCGCCGGCTCAGGTTGCGCAGCACGCCGTTGACGAAGCCGGTGGCCGCAACGCCGACCTCGGCACGGGCGACGTCCACGGCGGTGCCGACGGCGGCGCGGTCGGGCACCGCCCCGTACAGCAGCTGCCAGGCGCCGAGGCGCAGGACGTCGAGCACCTCGGGCTGCACCTGCTCCAGCGGCCGGTCGACCACGCTGCGCAGCGCCCAGTCCAAGGTGCCCTCCCACCGCAGGGTGGCGTAGGCCAGGTTCGCGGCGAACGCCCGGTCGCGTGCCTCCAGCCCTGACCGCCGCAGCGCCGTGTCCAGCGCCGGACCCGACCAGGCGCCGTCGGCGTGGAC
>JACCVM010000213.1 GCA_013698135.1 Euzebyaceae bacterium
GCTGGGGGAGCACACGCCCGAGCGGCGGTTCCAGCAGTGGGCGCACCAGCTGGGCTACCGGGGCCACTGCCTCACCAAGTCCCGCTACTACTCGACGACCTTCAAGGCGCTGCGGGCCGCCCGCGCTTCCCACCGCGCCGGTCAGACCGACCCGCAGACCGAGGAGACGGCCGCCGACGTGGTCGTACCGCTGGTCCGCCAGTGGGCCCTTGTCGGCGTCGGGTACCGCACTGCCGGGGACCGGCTGCTGGCCGACAGCATCCGCGCCGACCTGACACGCCAGCGCGAAGCCGCCACCGAAGCCCGCATAGAGGAACAACGACAGCTCGCGGTGGTGGCCGCGTGACGAAGGGGAGGCGATGAGCCGGAGGAAAAGCTCGCCGGAGTTGCTGACGTTTGAGGAGGCGGTCGCCTACCTGAACGTGACGTCGGCGTGGCTGCGTCGCGCCGTCGCCGAGCGGCGAATCAGCTATCTGAAGTTCAACCGGTTGTTGCGGTTCGACCGTGCGGTGCTGGATGCGTTCATTCGCGACAGCGTCGTGCGGATAGCGGACTAGCGTTAGGGGAGTGGCATGGGTCGTGGACCGAACTTGCGGCAGAAGCCGAGCGGCCGTTGGGAAGCTCGCTACCGCGACGACCGTGGGCGGCTGCGCGGCAAGACGTTTGCGACCAAGGTCGAGGCCCGCCGCTTTCTCGCCCGCGTCAACGCCGACGTTCAGCGCGGCGACTACGTGGACCCTCGCGGTGGCAAGGAGATGTTCGGCAGTCTGGCAACGGCCTGGCTTGCCAGCGGGCTGCACTGGAAGCCGCTGACCCGCCGCCGCTACGAGGGCGTGCTCACCTCCCACCTGCTACCCGAATTTCAGGAGAGCCCGGTTGGTTCCATCGACCGCCACGGAGTGCAGGAGTACCTCGGGAAGCTGGTGGCCGGCGGGTTGTCCCCAGGCACGGTCCGCAAGATCTACGCAGTCCTGCGGATGGTGCTGGACACAGCCGTCGAGACGCGGGCGCTCAGGGCGAATCCGGCCATCGGGGTGCGGCTGCCCAAGGCGTCGGCCCGAAAGATGCTGGTTCTGGAGGCGTTCCAGGTCGAGCAGCTGGCCGTCGAAGTCGGAGCGCCGTACGAGCTGCTCATTCGGTTCGCCGCCTGGTCGGGGTTGCGGGCTGGTGAGATCGCCGGATTGCAGCTGTCGGATGTGGACTTGCTACGGGCCCGCGTGCAGGTCGCCACATCGGTCGCGGACATGGGCGGGGCGCTGTTGCGCGGCGACACCAAGAACTCTCGGGTCCGCATGATTTCGATCCCCGCCGATCTTCGCGACGAGATCGCCGCCTATCTGAACGCCCGAGGTGTGACCGGCGCGGAGCCCGACGCGGCGTTGTTCGTCGGGCCGAAGGGTGGGCCGCTGCGTCACGGCAACTTCTACAGTCGCCGGTTCCGTCCTGCCGTTGGTCGAGCGCTACCGCCGAGCCTGCACGGGCTGCGGTTCCATGATCTGCGGCATACCTGCGCCAGTCTGCTGATCGCCAACGGCTGGCATCCCAAGGCGGTGTCTGACCACCTAGGCCATGCGTCGATTCAGATCACCATGGATCTGTACGGGCATCTGCTCGATTCGTACCACGATGCCTTGGTGGCCCGGTTGGACGAGGCGTACGGCAACGCGCGGCGGGCCGCCGACAGACCACAAACAGACCACACCGGACCACAAGCGGACCACGAAACTGCGCCCACGCCGTCATCCTCCCGCGCAGTCTCGCGCAACGAAAAGCATGGACGGAAGGCGTCATGACCAGCGGAAACAGTGGCTTAGTGCCTGGTGGTGGGGAGAGCCGGGGAGGGGAGTCGAACCCCTGACCTTCGCTTTACAAGAGCGCTGCTCTGCCTGCTGAGCTACCCCGGCGAGGCGGGACGCCAGCGGTGTTCCACTGGCGCTGGCCGTCGGCCGCAGGGTAGCCCGTCGCCGAGTCAGGCAGGGTCGGGCATGCGGGGCTCGTCCGCGGTCTCGGGCTGGGTGGCTGGTGCAGCAAGCGGCGCCTGGCCAACTCGGGCGGTGACCGCCGACAGCAGCGTGCGGGTGTAGGGGTCCTGCGGCGACTCGAACACGTCGGCGGCGGGGCCGTACTCCACGATCTCGCCGTCGTGCATCACCAGGATCTCGTCGGCGAGGTAGCGCACCACGGCCAGGTCGTGAGAGATCAGCAGATAGGACGCCTGCTCACGGCGTTGCAGATCGATCAGCAGGTTGAGGATGGCCGCCTGCACCGACACGTCCAGTGACGACGTGGGCTCGTCGAGGATGA
>JACCVM010000264.1 GCA_013698135.1 Euzebyaceae bacterium
CCATCCCCTAAGAAGATCAATCGCGCTGTCAACGTCCAGCGCGACGTGGGGCCGCACACTAAGCCACGCCCATTCCCGTGCCGCGAAGTGCGCGTCGTCGGCGTACGGACGAATCAGTTCCAAGCGCCGCTCCAGTGTGAGATCACGGGCCTGCCCGATTGCCATCGCGGCCCATAGGAACGACGGTCTGAACTGGCCCCACTGCGACGGCTTCAAGTGGCCCCACCTCGTCCGATCGTCGGTTGACGATCTCGCGCTCATCGAGCGTGGATCGGGGGCTGGCAGGAAGTGGGATCCAGAGTGGAGCAGTTCGAGCAGATCAGGCGTGATCGTGAGCGCGAGGGGCTGTCGGTCCGGGCGCTGGCGGTCCGGCACGGGGTGCATCGGCGGGTGGTGCGCCAGGCGCTGATGTCGGCGCTGCCGCCGGCGAAGCGCAGGCCCGTTTGTCGGCCGGCGCCGAAGCTCGGCGAGTATCGCGAGCTGATCGACGAGTGGCTGATCGCTGACCTTCAGGCGCCGCGCAAGCAGCGCCACACGGCCAAGCGGGTGTGGCGGCGGCTGGTCGACGAGCATGGTGTCGATGTCGCGGAGGCGACGGTGCGTGATCACGTGCGCAAGCGTCGCCGCGAGCTGGGACTCAGCGTGGCGGAGGTGTTCGTGCCGCAGGTCCACGCGCCCGCGCACACGGCGGAAGTCGACTGGGGCCAAGCCGAGGTGGAGCTGGCCGGCGCGAGAACGACGGTGCATCTGTTCTTCATGCGCTCGTGCTTCTCGGGAGCGGCGTTCAGCATGGCCTCGCCGGTCGAGACCCAGCAGGCGTTCCTGGGGGGCCACGCGGAGGCGTTTGGCTGGTTCGGCGGCGTGTTCGGCGAGGTGCGCTACGACAATCTGACCTCGGCGGTCAAGCAGGTGCTCAAGGGCCGCCGGCGGGTGGAGTCCGACCGGTTTGTCGCGATGCGCTCGCACTACCTGTTTGACTCGGTCTTCACGACGCCGGGGATCAAGGGCGCGCATGAGAAGGGCGGCGTGGAGGGCGAGGTCGGCCGCTTGCGGCGCAACCACCTCGTCCCGGTCCCGCAGGTCGGGTCCTTCCAGCAGCTCAACGCGCTGTTGCTGGAGGGCTGCGAGCAGGACCTGGGGCGGCGGATCGCTGGGCGGCCGCTCACGGTCGCCCAGCAGCTGGCTGTCGAGCGGCCGCTGCTGCGCGAGGTGGCCGAGCCCTTCGACGCGACCGAGACCGCGTCGGTCCGCGTTGATGCCAAGGCGCTGGTCACGATCCGCCAGAACCGCTACTCGGTCCCGGTTTTCTTGGCTGGGTTGCGCGTGGCCGCGGCGATCGGCGCGACCGAGATCGCCATCAGCCACCAGGGGCAGGTGGTCGCGCGCCACGAGCGGCTGCACGGCCGCTTTGGCACCGCCGCGCGGCTGGATCACTACCTCGAGCTGCTGGCGCGCAAGCCCGGCGGGCTGGAACGCTCACTGCCGCTGGCCCAGGAGCGCCAGCGCGGCGCCTGGCCGGGCAGCTTCGACGAACTCTGGCAGGCACTCAAGCAGCGCTATGGCGCCTCGGACGCCGCCCGGCAGATGGTCGACGTGCTGATGCTCTGCCGCGAGCACGGGCCCGTCCGCGTCGAGCTCGCGGTCCGTGGCGCGCTGGCGGCCGGTGCGATCGACGGCCGCGCCGTCGCGGTCCTCGCGCGCCGCGTCGACACCCAGCCACCGCCGCCGCTGACCGATCTGGACGTGCGCCTTCAAGCGCACGATCGTCCGGCGCCTGACCTGGCCGGCTACGACGAGCTGATCGGCGGTGGCCGGTGAGCGCCGCGCGCAACGCCCGGACCGCCGCGATGGAGGCGCTGATCGAAGCGCACGCCACCGAGCTGAAGCTGCCGACCGTCCGCCGGCGCTACCGGGCGCTGGCCGACGAGGCCACACGCGAGCAGCAGACGCCGATCGCCTACCTCGCCGCGCTGCTCGAGGCCGAGACGGCCGAGCGCGCCGAACGCCGCGAGCGCCGCCGACTGATCGACGCCCGCTTCCCCGCGCTCAAGCGCCTGGAGGACTTCCAGTTCGCCGACAACCCCAAGGTCCCCCAAGCCACGATCGCCG
>JACCVM010000270.1 GCA_013698135.1 Euzebyaceae bacterium
CGGGATGCTCCGCCGCGAGGATGAGTCCGCGCTGCACCCCCATGGAGAGGCAGACCAGCACCGCACGATCCGTGTTCGTCGCGTCCAGGACGGCGAGCGCGTCCGCCGCGTACTCCTGCTCGGCGTAAGCCTCCGCATGGTCGGGGCGGTCGGAGCGACCGTTGCCGCGCCCGTCGAACGTCACGACGCGGCAGTGGCGTGCGAGGTAGGGGATCTGCATCTTCCAGTGGCGAGAGTGAACGATCGACCACGTCGGGAGCAGCAGCACGGTCGGCTCCCCGGTGCCGTAGACCTCATAGAAGATCCGCACACCGTCGCGTTCGACGTATCCCTGTTCGTCGGGGTAGAGCGCGCGTGTCTGCTCCCGGACCGTGGTCTCGTCCACGTCAACTCCAACCGTGTGTCACGGACTAGCGTCGCACCTCGAACACGTTGTTGAAGGGCGTTTGCGCTGCGAGGCGGAAACTGGAGAACCCGGCAGCTGTCGTGATGTCGCGAATCTTCGCCGGGCCCGCCTGCGTTCCCAGCGCGGTGCCCACGTCCTGCGACAGCGACGCCGGCGTGCACAGCAGGGTCGAGAAGCCGTAGTACGCGCGGCCAACCGGATTGAGGTTGTCCTCCACTTGGTCGCCCGCCGCCGGCTCGACGATCATCCACGTGCCGTCCTCGGCGAGGATGTCGTGCACGTGCTTGGCCGCACCCAACGGGTCGCCCATGTCGTGCAGGCAGTCGAACATCGTCACCAGGTCGAAGCCATCGCCGGGCACCGCAGTCGAGGCGGCATCGACGAACGTTGCGCGGTCGTCGATGCCGGCCGCCGCCGCCCGCTGCTTCGCGGTCTGGATCGAGTCGGCGTGGTAGTCGGCCCCGATGAAGGTCGAGTTCGGAAAGGCCTCGGCCATGATGATCGTCGAGGCGCCGTGACCGCATCCGATGTCCGCGACGGCCGCTCCGCGTGTGAGCTTGTCGACAACGCCGTCGAGTTGCGGGAGCCATTCACCCGCAAGGTTCGCCAGGTAGCTGGGCCGGAAGAACCGCTCGCACCCGACGTACACGTCACTGTTGTGCTGGTGCCAGCCGATGCCGTCACCGCTGCGCGCCGCCTGCGTGACCGATGGCGTGTCGCGGATCGTGCCGTGCGCGATCTGGAACAAACCGACCACGAACGCCGGGCTGGTCTCGTCGGTGAGCGCAATCGCCTGTTCCGGCGGGAGCGTGTACCGGCCGCTGTCCGCGTCGTACGTCACGTACGACCCCGCCGCCTGCGCGTTGAGCCACTCCCGCGCGTAGTGCTCGTCCGTGCCGGTGCGCTCCGCCAGTTCCGGTGGCGTCGTCGGACCATGCTCTGCGAGAGCGCGGTAGTACCCCAGCTCGTCGCCCATCACGACGAGTGCGGCGTTCAGCGCGGCGCCCACCTCGCCGACCGCGTTGAACACAAAGCCCATCAGCTTGTCGGGGTCTACCTGGACAGGGTTGTCAATGGCCGTCATAGCGGCTCCTTTTTCTCGGCGATGCGACGACACTCGCACCCGACCGGCGCTTCCGAATCCGGTACCCCCCCTAGGATTTCGACCTACGATCGACCGATGCTGATCGGGCGGAAGGCCGAGCAGGCGGCGGTGACCCGGCTCGTCGCCGGCGCGAGGGTCGGCCGCAGCGGTGTGCTGGTCCTCGCGGGTGAGGCCGGCATCGGCAAGTCGGCGCTGCTCGAGGACGCGGCGGCACAGGCCGAGGGCATGCAGGTCCTCCGCGCGGCGGGTAGCGTGTCCGAGCGGAACGTCCCATTCGCCGGGTTGCTGCAGCTCCTGCGCCCCGTGCTTGGCCTGCTCGACAAGATCCCAGGGCCGCAGGCCGAGGCGCTGGGCGTCGGGTTGGCGTTGCGGGAGGGGACCACCACAGATCGCTTCGCCGTTGGTGCCGCGACGCTGAGCCTGGTCAGCCGCTGTGCCGAGGACCGGCCGTTGTTGCTGCTCATCGACGATGCGCACGCGCTGGACCGTCCGTCCGCGGAGGCGGTCGTCTTCGTGGCGCGCCGGCTCATGGCCGACCGCGTCGCGCTCGTGCTGACCACGCGCGAACACGCCGGCTCGCCGGTGTTCGAAGCGGATCTTCCGCAGCTGCACCTCGGCGGCCTCGAGCTGACGTCCGCCAGCCGTCTCCTGGCTCGACACGCGCAGCAGCCGGTGACGGCGGATCTCGTCGCGCGCGTTCATGCAGCGACCGAGGGGAATCCGCTGGCGATCGTGGAGTTCGCCGGCGAGATCGAGCGGCTCGACCGGGTCGGACCCCACACGCCCCTGCCCGTGCCACAAGGCGCGGTGCGGTCGTTCACGCGGCGCATCGCCGCCCTGTCCCCACCCGCGCAAGGGGCGCTGCTCCTGGCCGCCATCAGCGACGGCGACCTCGGCGTGATCGCACGCGCAGCCGACGACCTGAAGACCGATGAGACCTATCTTGCGGAGGCGGAGAACGCGGGTCTCGTCGCGGTCACCGCCGGCCGCATCGCCTTCCGTCACTCGCTGGTGCCATCCAGCGCGTACGCGGCGGCGCCCGAGGCGCTGCGGCGCCGCGCGCATGCTGCGGTGGCGGACGCCTTGCCGCCCGGTGATGACGAGCGGCGCGCCTGGCACCGTGCCGAGTCGATCATCGGGTTCGATGACGAAGTCGCCGGCACGCTCCACGCCGTCGGCCGCCGCGCGCAAGATCGCAGCGCGTACGACGTGGCGGCCACCGCCTACGAACGGGGGGCCCTGCTCACCGAGGACAACGAAGAACGCGCGCGGCGATTTCTCCTTGCCGGCGAGTCGGCGTGGCTGGCCGGGCAGCTCGATCGCGCGCAGTCGTTGCTGGCGGAGTCCGCGCAGCTGACGACCGACGAGCGCATGTTGGCGGAGGTCGACGGCGTCCGTGGCGGCATTGCACTGCGCGCCGGGTCGCTGGAGGACGCACGGACGCTGTTGTCCGGTGCGGCATCCACGATGAGCGGAACGGATCCGGACACCGCCGTGGTCTTGCTGGCCGATCTCATGCTGGCGCACTTCTATCTCGCGGACACAGCAGGTGCGGCCCGACTGGCGGCGAGGGTGGAGGACGTCGTTCCGCGCGCGAAAAGCACCGTGGCGCAGGTCCGCGGGGAGCTCGTCGTCGGCGTGGCACATGTCCTGGCCGGAGAGCCCGGCATCAATCGGATCCGCAGCGCCGTGAGGCGCATCAGCGACTCGCCCGAACAGGCGCGAGATCCTCGTCATCCCGATTGGGACGTGCTCGGCACGCTGTTCCTACGGGAGTCGAGCACTGGCCGCGACCTGATGGAGCGGACGTTGCAGGAGCTCCGCGAGCGCGGCGCCCTCGCGACGTTGCCGACGGTGCTGTTCTACGCCGCTCGCGACGACGCCACGACGGACCGTTGGGCCGACGGCGTTGCGCGGTATCAAGAAGCGATTGCCATGTCGCGCGAGACGGGTGACACGACCGCGCTGGTGCTGTGCCTCGCCGGGCTGTCATGGCTGCATGCCAGGATTGGCAATAGCGAGGACTGCACGGCGTCGGCCGACGAGGCGATGCGTATCGGGGCGGAGCGTCACGTTCATCTCGGCCGCATCTGGGCGATGTTCGCCCGGGGGGAACTGGCGCTCGCGCTGGGCGACGCCGCCGCGGCCGTCGAGCGGTTCGAAGGTCTGGCTGCCGAGCTGGTGTCCATCGGCGTCGGCGACGTGGATGTGTCGCCCGGCCCCGAACTTGCCGAAGCGCTCGTGCGTGTGGGACGCACAGAGGAAGGCGGTGCGGTCGCGCGCGCCTATGCCGAGCAAGCGCACGCGAAAGGTCAGCCATGGGCGCTGGCGCGTGCCGAACGTGCGCTCGCGATGACCTCGGACGGCGCCGACGAAGCCGCGGCGCATTTCGACACCGCGCTGACCCACCACGCGTCCACGCTCGACGCCTACGAGGCCGCGCGCACCCGTCTCGCGTATGGCGCCGCGCTGCGCCGCCGCCGGCAGCGCGTGGCCGCGAGGCCGCACTTGCGAGCGGCGCTGGAGACGTTCGACCGCCTTGGGGCAGAGCCCTGGGCTCGGACGGCGGCGGGGGAGTTGGATGCGACGGGAGAGACTCCGCAGCGCCGAGGCGCCGGCCGCACCGCCGTGCTGACCGCACAGGAGCTGCAGATTGCGCGGCTGCTCGCCGGCGGCAAGACCACCCGGGAGACCGCCGCCGCGATGTTCCTCAGCCCCAAGACCGTCGAGTACCACCTCCGTCACGCCTATACGAAGCTCGGCATCCACTCCCGCAGCGAGCTCGCGACCGCCTTGGGCGACTGAATGGGTGCGGTGCCGCGGGTCATGGTGCAGCAATCTCACCGGTCGCGCGACGCAGGCGCTCGTACTCGTCGTGATCTGGCGTCCATGCCAGGTCCAGATCCATCGGACAAGCATGGCTTGACCGGCGGCGGGTCAACGGATGTCCTCGGCCCGGTGCGAGTCGGTATCGCTGGTGGCGGGGCTCAACGGATATTGCCTCCGTTGACGGGGGAGCGGAGCCCTCTTGGTAGCCGGGGGGGATCCCAGAGGGTGCCGACGTGCATAGAGCCGGGGATACCGGATGACACCCTCCCATCCTCGCGCCACCAGCGGCACGATGATGACACCATGGTGCTGCCACGCATCAGACCGTGCCCGTGGACGGACCCGATCGTCGTCCACGTCGCGGCAGC
>JACCVM010000047.1 GCA_013698135.1 Euzebyaceae bacterium
CGAGCAGGTGGTGTACGGCGAAGCAGGCGACCTCGTGTTCAAGCCGCGCGACGTCTGGCACAGCTTCTGGAACGCCGGCGACGAGCCGGCACGCCTGCTGGAGGTCATCTCCCCCGCGGGGTTCGAGTACTTCTTCGTCGAGCTGTCCGCGCTGCTGGCGTCCGGCGGCCTCGAGGACCCCGACGCGTTTACCGCTCTGACGCAGAAATACGGCCTCGAGATGGACTTCGACAGCGTGCCGAAGCTGGTTGCCGCGCATGGTCTGGTCGCCGACGACGTGGACCAGCGCATGACCGAGGCCTGATCACCGCAGGCTGTAGAGCAGCCGCACCGGTGTTCATGAAGAGAGGTGCACCATGGTCACAAGCCGATTGCGTGCGGTGGTGTTCGACTGTCACCACCCTGTGTCGTTGGCGCGGTTCTGGGCGGCCACGCTCGGCTACCAGGTGCGCGCGTACGACGACGCTGAGCTCCAGCGCCTCCGCATGGAAGGGATCGACGACCCGGAAGACGATCCTTCGGTCGTGATCGATCCTGTCGACGGTGGCCCGAGCGTGTGGTTCAACCGCGTGCCGGAAGCCAAGACGGTCAAAAACCGGGTCCACATCGATGTCGACCTCGACGACGCTGCCGACATCGCTGCGCTCGTCGCTCGCGGCGCACGCTTGCTGCGTCCACACGGCGCGGTGCCAGACGAGGAGTGGGCGATCATGGCCGACCCGGAAGGCAACGAGTTCTGCGCCTTCCCACCGGGATAGCCGAAGGCAGGAGTGACTGCTACGGCTTTCTACTGGCGGTCAGCGAGATCGCGTACACCCTCGTCGCGAGCGCAATGCGCGCAGCAGAAGAACCGGCCTCCGGCTTCCACGCCGTGGCCGATCACCTTGCAGCCACAGTGCTCGCAGATGGGGGCCATCCGGTGGATGGCGCACTCGAAGCTGTCGAACACGTGCACCGCGCCGGCGGCGCGCACCTCGAACGCCTTGTCGTAGTCGTTGCCACAGACTTCGCATTGGGCCATGTCCAAGGCTCCTCTCATCCAGCGCCAGGCCCGCAGTCTGTCCGCCGGCCGGCAGGGCTACCCGTGTGGGACTACCCGCAGTGCTACGCGCAAGCGACGATCTCGCGGCTGCGGGGCCAGCGCTCGACATGGCCGACGAACCGCAGGTACACCGCCCTGGAGCCGCGGTCGGGACCGAACCACAACTCGGCCTCGTCGCTGCGAAACCCGGCGGGGCGAGCCTCCGGCGGCAAGCGCGTGTCGAGGTCGAGCGACGGCCTCGTTGATTCCGGTGGCAGCACGCCCTCGGGGTCGCGAACGTACTGGCGCCTGTTCTGCATTCTTCGGGCGGCGGTGCCTGGCGGCCATCCCAGATGCAGCCACAACGACGACTGCCAGTCGCAGTGCTGCGGACCCTGGATGACGTTGAGCACATCCTCGTCCACGGCCGCTCCGTCGAGGGTCCTCCACTGCGTCTCCGACAACGCACCGGCAGGGCCACCGCAGCCGACGCCGAGCAGCGCCACCACCAGTAAGACGAGCACGCGTGTGACTTCGCCTGATCTCCGGGTCATCGCAGCCTGATCCTCGTCGGCTTCGCCAAGTCGTCGTACTGCGGCGGGACCGCAACGGTGAATGATGCGGGTACATGGCGGCGGGAGACATCGATTGCATGCAGCCGGTAGATGAGCGGCTCGATGCAGCCGCCCGGCGGCCGCTGCCACTTGACGCGCAGCCGCCGGTCGATCACCTCGAGCCTGACCAACTCGTCGGGGCAGCCGTCGTCGAGTTGGAGGAGCACCAGCACGAAGCGGTCGGCGAAGTCGACCCGCGGGGGTGCACCTCGGAATCCGTGTTCAGCCCAGGCCTGCGACAGCGCCTCCCGGTCGGTCAGGGCGATCGCGGCGGCGCGCTGCGGGAGCATCCCGTCCACCCGCTGCACGTGGCGCCATGCCTCTGCTGGAGCGCTGGGCTGCTCGAACGCCACGTCAGGCGCGTCCGAACAAGACACGGCCAGCACCAGCAGCATTGCTGCGATCGCGCGCATGGGTGATCTCCTCGTCAGAATTCCGACGCCCACCGGCACGCCAAGGTTCCACCCGACGACCCCAGCGCCGTCACGGAGGCAGAGCGGCCACGAAGTCCTCGATCGCAGCGATCATCTGATCGCCGTCGAGCACGGCGCGATCGTTGTGGCCGGCGCCGTCGATCTCGATGAGGCGCTTGGGCTGGGGTGCGGCGTCGTAGACCTGGCGACCGAGGGCGGGTGGAACGATC
>JACCVM010000057.1 GCA_013698135.1 Euzebyaceae bacterium
ACGGTGTACTCGGCCTCTGCCGAGTCCAGCGCTTCGATGTCGCTGCGCAGCTCGAAGCGCAGGATCGCCAGGTTGATGCGGTCAGCCACGGGAAGCGCGGCATCGTCGAAGGCGTCAGTGCGCTCCAGCATGGTCCGCAGCCGCCCGGCGTGCGTGGCCTGCGCGTCGGCGGACAGGTCAGGCAGATCAGCGTCGAAGCGGTGATCGCCGAGCAGGCTGGCACCCAGCGGGTCCGCCGCCAGCCTGGCGTTCCAGAACTGCTCGGACAGAGCCTGGAGATCAGCATCCATGCCCTGCTGCCTACCCAGCGCGAGCGGAACCGATTGGGGACAGGCCTTGCGTCCTGCCGCTGTCGCTCCATGAGGACAACTTCCCGTAACCGTGGGTTTACAAGACGCCGCTGGCGTGGAGCTTGCGGGAGAGGCCCCGTGGTGGCCTCTGCCGTCTGCTAGCGATCGTGCCCCAGACCCCGGTCGGGTCGTCGGCGGATTGTGTTGCGAGCTACCCACGGGGCCTCAATCCAACGTATAGCGCTGATTAGTCGACAACAAATCCGGCAGTGCCTCGGGCCGGCGTCCTCGACGGGTTTCGCGCTGTCCCTGCTGAGAAGGCTGCTCCCATATGGATGCTCGACTTCGCGCTGTCTGTGACCTGTCCGTGCCCTCCTCCCGTGAGCATGCGGGACTCCACACCTACGACGGCCGCCTGCAGGACCTGTCGGTCGACGGCGTGCGCGCCGGCTTGGCCAGGCTCGGCGGGCCACCGCTGGACGACCCGCATGACGAACGCCATCTCGCCGCCTTCGAGGCGCTGCTGCGGGTCAGCTTCGAGAAGATCGCCGACCACCGCAGCAACCCGCTGCTGCACATGGACAACCTCGATCTGGCCTGCTACGACCGCGAGTACGCGCCTGCCGACGAGCGCGCCGCGGCCCGCCGCCGGCACCTGGCTGCCTGGCCTGACGGGATCGACATGGCCGTCGAGGCGCTGGACGCCGTGCCCGCGCCAGTGGCCCAAGCACTGCTGCCGGCGATCCGCGGGCTGGCGGCGGGCATCGAATCCGACGCCGGGGAGACTGAGGCGGCCGCCGTCGCGGCCCACCAACGCTTCATCGCCCACATCGCCGCCGCCGCCAAACACGGCCCTGCTGATGCCGCGCTCGGCGCCGACCGGCTGGCGTTGCTGATGGGCTCCGCCGAAAGCCTGGACGTTGATCTCGGCCGGCTGGCGGAGCGTGCCGATGCCGAACGAGACCGCTTGCGGGCGATGCTCGCCGAGGCCTGCGCGGCCCTGTATCCGCAGCGCAGCGTGCCCGATGCCGTGGCGGCGCTGGTCGCCGATCACCCCGACGCGGACGGGGTGCTGGTCGAGGCCACCGCGCTGACCGAAGAGGCCATCGCCTTCACCGCCCAGCGCCAGCTCGTTCCGCACACCGACGGGGAGTGCCGGGTCGGTCCGGCGCCGGAGTCGCGCCGGTGGGCGATGGCGATGATGTCGTCGGCCGCTCCGCAGGAGGACGAAGGCCCGTCCTGGTACCACGTCACCCCGCCGGACTCCTCGTGGCCGGCCGGCGACCAGGAAGAATGGCTGGCGGTGTTCAGCCGGACCACGCTACCGGCCATCACGGTGCACGAGGTGGCTCCGGGCCACTTCACCCACGGGCGCTCCCTGCGGCGGGCCGCGACCCTCGTCCGGCGCACGCTGTTCTCCCTAGCCTTTGTCGAAGGCTGGGCCCACTACGCCGAGGAGCTGTGCCTGGAAGAAGGGCTGCGGGCCGACGACCCGCGCTTCGCGGCGGGCGTCGCCATCGAGGCGCTGGTGCGGGTGACCCGCCTGGCCGTCGCCATCGGGCTGCACAGCGGCACCATGACCAACGAGGAGGCGGTGCGACGCTTCGTCGAGGATGCGCACCTCCAGGGACCGGCCGCGCGGGGCGAAGCCGCGCGGGCCACCTTCGACCCGACCTACGGGCGCTACACGTGGGGCAAGCTCGCCGTAATGGATCTGCGGGAGCGGGCGCGCAAGGGTTGGGGCAGCGGCTTCTCCTTGCTGCGGTTCCACAGCGCCCTGATGGCCTTGGGCTCTCCACCCCTGGGCCTGCTCGACACCGCGGTGGAACGTGGGTAGCCGGCGGCGCACTGGTCCCCGCATTCAGGCCCGCATTGGTCTGGGCACTAGTTCCATCGGGGCACAGAAGATGATCCGCTCTCCACGTGCCAACAGGGCAACACTGTCAGGAACGTTCTCCGCCCCAGCCCCGCTGGAGGAGTTGCCCTGTGACCCAGCCCGTCGAGCATGTCCTGCAGGCCCTGCCACGAGGCAACTCGCTTGACGACCGATCCTTCCAGCGACGCCATCATCTGCTGTTGGGGCTGCTGTTGGCCCACGTGCCCGCGCTCCTGGTCGCCGGCTGGCTGACCGGCCACTCGCCGGGGCATCTACTGTTCGACGTCGTGCCACTGCTCGGACTGGTCTGTGCCGGGCTCTGGCTGCCCCACCGTGGCCTGCAAATCGGTGCGGTCACCCTGGGACTACTGCTGTCGGCCGCGGCGTTGGTACACCTCACGGGCGGTGCGACCGAGGCTCATTTCCACTACTTCGTGGTCCTCGGCCTCATCGGGCTGTACCAGGACTGGCGGCCGTATCTGCTGGCCGTCGGCTATGTGGTGATCGGCAACGGCTTGCTGGGAACGTGGTACCCGGGTGGCGTTTACAGCGACCCGCGCGCGGCCGCCAACCCGTGGGGGTGGGCGATGATCCACGGTGCCTTCCTGCTGGCGGCCTCGATCGGCCAGCTGGTGTTGTGGAGGATCGTCGAGCGGCAGCAGGGGGAGGCGCGCCACCACTACACCGCGCTATTTGAGGGCGAGCACGCCCTGGTCGACCAGATGCGCCAGGCCCAGCAGCTCAAAGACGAGCTGATCGCCATCGTCGGGCACGAGTTCCGGACGCCGCTGACGTCAATCGTCGGCTATGCCAGGACGCTGACCGCGCGGGTGGACGACATGGACCGGCGGGCGGTCAAGGCCAGCGCCACCGCCATCACCCGGGAGGCCAAACGGCTGACACGCCTGGTCGCCAATCTGCTGGCGGCATCCGAAGACGCGCGCGGTGACGTCGATCAGGTGAGCGACCTCGCCGGCATCAGCGGCGCCGTCATCGACGACCTCGACGAGCTCGCCCCCGCGCTGGCCCGGCGCGTCAACGTCTCGGTGCCCGCCGGCCATCACGTGGCGATGGCTCCCGAATCCGTCCATCAGGTCGTCTTCAACCTGCTGGACAACGCCGTCAAGTTCGCCGACCACGAAACCGAGGTTGGGGTCACCAGCCGCCGCGACGACCAGATGGTCGTGTTGGAGGTCACCAACGTCGGGCCCGAGATCGACGAGGCCGACAGGGGGCGGATTTTCGAGGCGTTCGTGCAGGCCGACTCCTCCGACACGCGGCGCTACGGCGGCCTCGGACTCGGGCTGCACATCGTGCGCAAGGTGGTGGAGGCGCACGGCGGGCGCGTCGGCCTGTTCGGCGAGGGCCCGCTGGTCATCTTCCGCACGTGGCTGCCAGCGGCGCAGGTATCCCCGCAGCTGGTTGCGGCGCCTGCCTCCTCGCGCTGAGCCGTCGGGTAGAACACGTCGTTCCAACGGCAGCACCCCTGGAGCGATGTGAACCCTGCAACTCGACGCCTGACCGAGTTCAGCCACGGCGCTGGGTGAGCGTGCAAGCTCGCCCCCGGCGAGCTGGCGCAGGTCCTGCGCCACCTGACCCCCGTCGCCGCC
>JACCVM010000065.1 GCA_013698135.1 Euzebyaceae bacterium
GACTCCCCCATCAGCAGGCCCATGACCTGATCCGCGCGTGCCGCGGTGTCGACCGTCACTCGCAGCAGCGTGCGCCGGGCGGGGTCCATCGTCGTGGCCCACAGCTGCTCAGGGTCCATCTCGCCAAGGCCCTTGAAGCGGCTGATGTCGACGCCGGACTGCCCCTTGAACGCTGTCCGTAAAAGGCGGTCGCGCTCGCGGTCGTTCATGGCGTAGGCGGTCTTGGTTCCCTTACGAAGCTGATACAGCGGCGGTTGGGCGATGAACAGATGCCCACCGTCGACCAGCTTGGGCATCAGCCGGTAGAAGAACGTCAGCAGCAGTGTGGTGATGTGCTCGCCGTCAACGTCGGCGTCGCTGAGGATCGCGACCGTGTGATAGCGCAGCCGGCTGTAGTCGAAGTCGTCGCCGACGCCCGTGCCGATGGCCTTGATCAGGTTGCCGATCTCGGCGTTGCCCAGCACCCGGCGCAGCTGTGCCTTCTCGACGTTGAGCACCTTGCCGCGCAGCGGCAGGATCGCCTGCGTGTGGCGGTCGCGGGCCAGCTTGGACGAGCCGCCGGCCGAGTCGCCCTCCACGACGTACAGCTCGCATTCCGCCGGGTTGCGGCTCGAGCAGTCGGCGAGCTTGCCTGGCAGCCCCGCCGAGGTGCCGTCGAGGATGCCTTTGCGGCGGGTCAAGTCGCGTGCCTGCCGGGCGGCCTCTCGCGCCTTGGCGGCCACCTTGGCCTTGCGCAACACCTTGCGACCGAGTGTGGGGTTGGCGTCGAGCCACTCCGACAGCGCCTCGTTGACGCAACGCTCCACGAAGCGGCGCATGACCGCGCTGCCGAGCTTGCCCTTGGTCTGCCCCTCGAACTGGGGATCGGGCATCTTGACGCTGATCACCGCGACCATGCCCTCGCGTAGGTCGTCGCCGGTCAGGCGCGGGTCGCTCTTGGCGAAGACCTTGTTGACCTCCCCCCATCGGTTGACCGTGCCGGTGATGGCCTTGCGGAAGCCCTCCTCATGGGCGCCGCCGTCGGGCGTGCGGATGATGTTGACGTAGCTGCGCACGCGCTCGTCGAAGCCGCCGGCAGACCAGTTCATGGCGATGTCGCAGGCCAGCATCTTGTGGTGCTCGAACTCCTCGGCGCGGACGATGACGACCGCCCGCGACAGCAGGGGTTCGTCGTCGCCGAGCAGCAGCGCCGCAAAGTCCGCCGTGCCCTTGCGGTACACGAACGTCTCCCGCGCACCCGTGCGGCCGTCGGCGAAGTCGATGCGCAGACCGGGGTTGAGCAGGCAGGTCTCGCGAAGACGGGTAGCGATGCGCTGGTCGTCGAATGTGGTGTCGTCAAAGACCGTCGGATCGGGCCAGAACCGCACCGTGGTCCCGGTGCGCTTGCCCCGCCCCACGACGGTCAGCGGCTTGGTCCGCTTGCCTCGCGAGAAGGCGATGGCGTGGCGACTGCCGTCGCGTACCACCTCGACCTCGGTGCGCACCGACAGCGCGTTGACGACCGACACGCCGACACCGTGCAACCCGCCGGACACCGCGTAGGCCTGCTGGTCGAACTTGCCGCCGGCGTGCAGCTTGGTCAGCACCACCTCCACGGCGGGCTTGCGCTCCTTGGGATGGCGCTCCACCGGGATGCCGCGCCCGTCGTCGGTCACCTCCACTCCCCCGTCGGCCAGGACGGTGACCGTGATGCGGGAGGCGTGGCCCGCCAGATGCTCGTCAACGGCGTTGTCCACGACCTCCCACACCAGGTGGTGCAGGCCACGCAGGTCGGTCGAGCCGACGTACATGCCAGGCCGCTTGCGGACGGCCTCGAGGCCTTCCAGCACGCTGATGGACTTGGCGGTGTAGGTCACGCGGAGCCTTCGGAACATGGAGGACAAGGGGCACGGCCATTGTGCCCGCAGCGGGCGTCAGCTCCGCGGAGGTGCGTCAGCGGTGACCGGGTACATTTCGGGCGTGAGGCGCCCGCAGCTTTCCGCACACGACTTCGCCGAGTACCTCGCGGCCGTCTCCGCCGCACCGGACGTCGGCCAGGCGCTGTCCGAAGGCGCCCGCCGGGCCGCCGAGGCGGTCGGCGCCGAGGTCGCCGCGGTCGTCACCGGCGACGAGGTCGTCGCCTGTGTGGGTTACGCCGACACCATCCCGGTGCAAGAACTGGTGGCCGTGGCCACGACGGGACGGCGACTGGCGCCGGTGCCCGGCGCTGGGGGCTGCCCGGCGATCAGCGTGCCACTCGACGATGCCTCGCGCAGCGCGCTGGTGATCGCCCGCTCCTGGGCGCCGCTGGCCCTGGAAGAGGTCGCCCTGCTGCATGGCATGGGTCGCGCGCTGATGGTGACCACCCGGATGCTGCGCTCGATGGCGTCACTGCAGGAACGCAACGAGCTTCTCGATCGCCTGTCGCGCATCCAACGCTCCATCTCCCACCGGGCGCCGTTGCAAGAGGTCCTCGACGCCATCACCCGCGGCGCCAGCGAGCTTCTGGGCGTGGAGGTCGTCGGCGTCCGGCTCGTCAGCCCGGACGACCCCGCTACCCTGCTGCTCGCCTCCTCCCAGGGCATCCGCCCCGACCTCATCGAGAAGATCCGGCGAGGACCGATCGGCGAGGGAGCCGGCGGCCGGGCGATCGCCGAGGACCGGCTGGTCATCATCGACGGCTACGCCGAGGACAGCCAGGGACTGCAGGCGTTCCGCGAAGATGGTTTACAGACGGCGATGGCGGCACCGGTGCACGAGCACGGTCAGGTGGTGGGCTCGATGACCGTGGCCTCCTACGAGCCTGGCCGGCGTTACAGCGAGATGGAGCAGTCGGCCCTGCTGGCGCTCAGCGATCACGCGAGCCTGGCGCTGACCGACGCCAGAACCGTCCAGGCCATGCGCGACGCCCAGCAGACCAAAGACCTGTTCCTGGCCATGATCTCCCACGAGCTGAAGACGCCCCTGACCGTCATCATGGCCAGCGTGCGAACGCTGGAGAAGCGCGGCGAGCACCTCGATGAAGACCGCCGTCGCGAGATGCTCCAGATCGCCTACCGCCGCGGGCGCGAGCTCGAACGGCTCATCGACGGGCTGCTGCAGGGAGCCCGCGCCGAGCTGTCGACCAAGGCCGAGCAGGTGTTCCTGCCCGACCTGATCCGCGAGACCGTGGCCGCCGTCGACGGTGACCGTATCCGGGTCGAGACCAATCCGCCGGCACGCCTGTGGACCGACGCCGACGCCGTACAGGTGGTGCTGGCCAACCTGTTGGACAACGCCCTGGCACACTCACCCACCGGCTCGCCGGTCACGGTCGAGGCCGGGGTCGACGACGACATCCTGACCCTGACGGTCACCAACGAGGGCTTCCTGCCCGACGACCTCGCACCCGCCGAGCTGTTCCGGCCCTTCCAGCGGGGCTCGCGAGCTCGCAGCTCGGGCGTCGGCCTAGGGCTGTCGGTGGGCGCCCGCCTCGCCGAGTCACTCGGCGGCACGCTGGAGGCGACCGGGTCCGAGGGCCGCGTCGCCTTCAGCCTGCGGGTGCCGTGCGCCGCTGCTTGACCAGCGCACCGAGCCGGTTGTCGGCCAAGAAGCCTTCAACCGCCTCGGTGTAGCGGTGGGGGTTGGTGTTGTACGCCTGCACGTGACCGGCGCCCGCGACTCGCTCGTAGGTGACCAGATCGGGGCGAGCGGCCGCGAACTCGTCGGAGGTCGACACCGGCACCGTGGTGTCGGCGGTGCCGTGAAACAGCAGTATCGGCACGTCGAAGTCCTCGGCCGCCTCGATCTGGTCGAGGTCGTCGAAGTCGATCCCGCCGCGCAGCTCGGAGGCGAACATCCCGAGGGGCACAATCATGCGGGAAACCCCCCGCTCGTCCGCGGCCAGGCCCAGGACAGGTCCCCAGTCCAGGACCGGCGCATCGAGAATGACGCCGCTGACCAGGTTGGCCCGCTCAGACCGGCGCAGGAAGGTCGTGACCACCTGCGCACCCATGGAATAGCCGACTAGCACCACGCGCCGGGCCCCAAGGGCTCGGACGTAGCCGACGGCCGCGTCCAGGTCGGCCCATTCCGTCGCGCCGAGCCCGTACAGGCCGTTGGGCGCCGCCGGCGCGCCCTCGTCGTTGCGGTAGCTGGTACACAGCGAGGAAAGGCCAGCCTCGTGCAGGGTCGGCAGCAACCGGAAGCACTCGTTGCGCTGAGCCGCGCGGCCGTGGACCAGCACCGCCCAGGTCCGCCCACCCGTCGCCGGAGTCGCCAGCCAGGCGGGATAGCGCCCCAGGGGACCCGGCACGCTGATCTCATTGACCGGAAAGTCCAGCCCGGCCGCTGCCCCGTCCTCCGGGAATGCGTAGCTGTCGATCCGGGCTTCCTGCCCTGCCCGGGGGCGCCCGTCCATCGGGGTGTAGCGGCGGGTGACCGTGTCGTCGCCCTCGTCCACGATGGTCCCGACCAGGCCGTAGCCCGACGCGAAGTCCAGGCCCCACAGGCCCGATCGCCGGGCTTGCTCGGTGGCCTCCAGGGTGACGCGGTTGCCCGCGACGGCCTCGACGCGCGTTTCGAACACGGGCCGAGCCGGTGGTTCGGGGATCAGGATCTCACCGGAGTAGTACCAGCCGCCCCACGCGACGGCGGCCAGGACCACCACCACGGCAACCGCCAGCAGCCGCCGTAACCAGCGCGCCACCTCAGCCCCCCGCCAGGAACGCGGCCAGTGCCGCTCGGGCGGCCACCAGGTTGCGCTCTGGCACGTACTCGCCCGCCTGGTGCGCCTGGGCCGTCAGCCCCGGGCCGTAGTTCAGCGCCGGGACTCCCAGCTGGCTGAAACGGGCCACGTCGGTCCAGGCCTGCTTTGGCTGCACGGCGGCGTCCACGGTGTCGCAGAAGTCGGCCACCAGCCCGGTGTTGCGCCGCGGGCGCCCGGCGACGGCGTGGTCGACGACGGCCACGGCCGCGCGGTCCGAGACCAGCTCGCTCACGCGGGCCTCGGCTTGAGCGGTGCTTTTGTCCGGGGCGTAGCGGTAGTTGAGGTTGATCGTGAAGCGGTCCGGCACGACGTTACGGGCGTTGTCGGTCCAGGCGCCCGTGGCGGTGAAGACCTCACGGTAGGTCAATCCGTCGACGTCGACGTCCTGCGGCGGTCGACGGTCCAGTTCTCCGAGGAAGCCGCCCGCCTTGGTCAGCGCGTTCTCGCCCTGCCATGGCCGCGCCGAATGCGCGGCACGCCCGGAGAAGGTGATCTCAGCGTGCAGAGCACCCATACAGCCTAGCTGCACGGTCAGATCGGTCGGCTCCAGCACGACCGCGAGCGCCGCCTTGGCCAGGTCCGGCATGGCCGTCAGCACGGCGCCCAGCTCGTTGCCGTCGTGCGGCCCCTCCTCCCCCGCATAGGCGACGAGCAGCAAGTCGTACTGCCCGGCCCGCAGCACGGGATCCTCAAAGCAGTCCATGGCCACCGCCAGGCCAGACTTCATGTCACTGGCACCGCGACCGAGGATGTGATCGCCGTTCCGGCGGGGATCCCGGTCGGCGTCGGTCGCCGGGACCACATCGGTGTGACCGACCAGCAGCACCACCGGCCGCCCGTCGTCGCTGCCGCCGACCACGACTGAGTTGCCGGCCCGGCGGACGCGCTCACGGGCGTAGCGGTGCTCCAGCCAGTCGGCGATCGCCGATTCTTCGCCCGTCTCCGACGGCAGGGCGAGCAGGTCCAACAGCAGGTCTCCCAACGCCGGGGCCGCCATCAACGAACGCCGCCCTCAGACGGCCACATCGTGCTCGCGCAACGCGTCGTTGAGAGACACCTTGACGTCGGTGGCCTGCGACCGGTATCCGATGACGAGCGCGCAGCTAACTTGATAGTTGCCGGCGGGAAACTGCTTCGGCCGAGTCCCCTGCACCACGATGGCGCGGCTTGGCACCCGACCCTTGTAGGTCACCGGCTGCGAGCCGGTGACGTCGATGATCGGGATGGAACCAGTCAACCGGACGCCCGCGCCGAGCACGGCGCCGCGCTCGACGATCACCCCCTCGGTGACGATGCAACGGGAGCCGATGAAGGCGTCGTCCTCCACGATCACCGGGCGCGCCCCTGGCGGCTCGAGCACGCCGCCGATGCCGACCCCGCCGGCGAGGTGCACATTGCGCCCGATCTGCGCGCAGGAGCCGACCGTGGCCCAGGTGTCGACCATGGTGCCGCTGCCCACCCAGGCGCCGACGTTGACGTAGCACGGCATCAGCACGGCACCACGCTCGACGAAGGCACCGTGGCGGACCACCGCCGGCGGCACGACGCGAACGCCCGCCTCGGCGTAGCCGCGCTTGAGGGGGATCTTATCGTGGTACTCGAACGGCCCCACCTTGGCCGTGACCATGCTGCGCTGGCGGAACGACAGCAGGATCGCGCGCTTCAGCCACTCATGTACGCGCCAGTCCGAAGCGAGCACCCTGCGATCCGCAGCGGGCACACCGCGATCCGCAGCGGGCACACCGCGCTCCGCGTCGAGCTTTTCGGCGACGCGGACCTCGCCACGGTCCAGCAGGTCAAGCGCAGTGTCGACGGCGGCCCGGGCCTCGGGCCCATTCCAGGTTCCGTCCTGATAGGCACCGTCGATGACGTCGCGCAGGCGGTCGATGTCGCTGATGATGGTCCTCCCGGTGTCCGTCGTTCGATCAAGCGCCCGGAAACGCTCCGTCGGCGATGGCCTGGTGCCAGATCGCCACAGCTTCGCGGCAGCCCTCCACGGACGGCACCAGCGCCAGGCGCAGCCATCCCTTGCCGGCGGCACCGAACGCGCGCCCCGGCGAGGCGATGATCCGGTGACGCAGCAGCGCGTCGGCGTAGGCGGCGTCATCACCGCCCGGTGCGGCGAACCACAGGTAGAAGGTGGCGTTGCTGCCCCCGACCCGGATGCCGGCCTCTGCGAAGAACTGCAGCACGACGGCGCGTTTGGCGTTGAACAGGGCCCTGCGCTGCGCGGCATGCTCGTCCTGCGACCAGGCGGCCATGGCGGCGCGCTGCATCGCCTCAGGACTGGCGGTGCCGATGTTGGGGCGCAGCATCCGCTGCGCGGCGATGAGATCGGCGTCGCCCACCAGCGCGCCGCAGCGGTAGCCCGTCATCCCGGAGCGCTTCGACAGCGAGAAGGCCACCAGCAAGCCACGCAGGTCACCGGCGGCCCCATCGGCCGCAGCCGCCTGGAGCAGCGATGGAGGGGGCTCGTCGGCGTCGGGGTAGAGGTCGGCGTAACACTCGTCGCTGCACAGCACGAACTCGTGCTCACGGGCGGTGGCCAGCGCCCGTCGGTGATAGTCCAGATCAACCGTGGCCCCGGTCGGGTTGTGCGGGTAGTTCGTCCAGGCGATGCAAGCCGACTGCAGCCGCTCCGGGGCCAGCTCGTCGAGGTCCAACCGCCAGTCGCGTTCCTCCACCAAGGCGACAGGATCCGACGTCCCACCGGCGAACAGCTGGCCGCGCTCGTAGATCGGGTAGCCGGGGTCACCCCAGACGACGGCGCGCCGGTCGCCGTGCGGATCGACGATGGCCAACGGCAGGTGGAAGACACCCTCCTTGGAGCCCGCCGTGGGCAGCACCTGCGTGTCGGGGTCGACCTGCACGCCGAAACGACGAGCCACCCACCCCGCGATGCTGTGTCGCAACTCCGGTAGCCCTGCCGCGGTCGGATACTGGCTGCTGGCCGGATTGCCCTGGATCAGGGCCTGGCGGATGAACTCGGGCGTTGGCTCAACGGGATCGCCGATGGAGAAGTCGTGCACCGGCTCGGGCTCGGCCCGCAGCGCCCTGGCCAGGTCCTGGAAAGCGGCCAGCGGGTAGCCGCCGAGGCGGTCCAGCAGCGGATTGGAAGGCAGAGGCATCTACGGCAGCCTAGCGGCCGGTCATACAGGTAAAGCGCAGGCAAAAGTTGTGCCAACCGCCACCGTATCGCGCCGTTTGCCGCGAATTCCAAGCAGATGAGCGCGGCACCGGGAACGATTCGGGACCAACTGGTGTTGGGTAGGTATGTGAACAGAAGCACAAGCCTGAGGGAGGGTAGGTCCGCATGATGAACGTGCCGGAGGACCTCCTCGATCTGTACTTCAGCGAGCTGGGGAAGGTCCGCTTGCTGACGGCTGCCGACGAGGTGCGCCTGGCCAAGACGATCGAGGCCGGTCGTGAGGCGCAAGACAAGCTGGACGCCGGGGCCACTGGCGACCAGGATGAACTTGAGCGCCTGGCTCGCGAGGGTCAGATGGCGTTCGACCACTTCGTGGCCGCCAACCTGCGCCTGGTGGTCAGTGTGGCCGCGCAGTTCTCCAAGCGGTCGACCCTCGACCTCGGCGAGCTGATCCAGGAGGGCAACCTCGGCCTGCTGCGGGCCGTCGAGAAGTTCGACTGGCGGCGCGGCTACAAGTTCTCCACCTACGCAACCTGGTGGATCCGTCAGGCCATCCAGCGTGGCGTCGCCGGCAGCGAGCGCACCATCCGCCTGCCCGTCGCCCTGCACGATGCCCTGGTCAAGGTCCGGGCGGCGTCGGCGCGGCTGGAGTCCGAAACCGGCCGCGAGCCGACCATCGACGAGCTGGCGAAGGCCACGCGGCTGACGCCGGCCAAGGTGGAGCGCGCCTTGGAAGGCGATCACTCGATGACGTCGCTGGATCGCCCGGTCGGCTACGACAGCGACGCCAGCGACCTCGGCGAGTTCGTCGCCATCGCCGATGACGCGCCGGCCGAAGAGGTGGTGGAACGCCAGTTCGTGGAGGGGCTGTTCCAGCTGGCCCGCGATCACCTGGACGACCGCAGCTGGTACGTCCTTCAGCGCCGCTACGGCCTCGACGGCGAGCAAGCGCTGACCCTGGACGCGCTCGGCCGCGAACTGGGTCTGTCCCGCGAGTCCGTCCGCAAGATCGAGAACCAGGCGCTCAGCCGCCTGCAGCAAGAGCTCGGTGCGGCCGCGTAGCGCGCAAGGCACGAAGCGGTGGCGCACCGCATCAGCGCCGAGGTGCGGACAGCATCAAGGCCCCGACCGACTGGTCGGGGCCTTTGCCGTGCCGACATCCTGCGCCGGCTTCCCGCCTGCCCGATGCATGGGCTGCTTCGTGGCACCCTGCCGGTCGTGTCGACGACGGCTGTCTCGAACGCCCCTTGGACGCTGCTGGCCAGCGATCACTGGCGCGTGCAGGTTGACCTGCCGGCGATCGTGCGCCCGGACGCCGCTCGTCGGGGCGCGATCTGCGAGCGGGGGCAGGGCGCGACCGTCCGCCGCGCCGAGCCGGGACCGGCGGGTCCCCTGCTGCTGGAGGCCGCCAGTCTCGCCGGCGGCACGCGGCTGCAGGTGTGGGGGTCGCCTCGGACGTCGGCAGCGGCGCGTGAGGCGGCCCTGACCGCAGCGGCCGGCTGGGCAGGGCTGCACGACGACCCCACCGGACTGGAAGCTGTGGCCGGCGCGCACACGGTGGTCGGGCGGGCCGTCCTCCGGCTCGGTGAGGTGCGGCTGTCGCGGACACCGCGGTTGCTCGAGGCGCTGGGACGTTCGGTGCTCGAACAGCTCGTGCAGTCGGTGGAGGCACACCGCTCGATCGCCCAGGTGGTGAGCCGGACCGGCACGTCAGCGACAGGCTCGCTGTGGTGCTGGCCCACCCCGGTCCAGCTGGGCGCCACCCCCGCCTGGTCGCTGCGACGCTGCGGCGTATCGCTGCGCAGCGCGGGGGCGCTGCATGCGGGCTGTGTCGACGACGCCGGCCTGGAGCGGGCTCGCAGGGCGGCGGTGGCCGGTGGCGGCTGGGAGACGCTCGACAGGCGCCTGCGCGCGCTGCCCGGCGTCGGTATATGGACCAGCGCCGAGACCAGGCTGCGCCTCGGCGATCCCGACGCGGTCAGCGTCGGTGACTACCACCTGCCGACGGTGGTTGGCCGTGCCTTGGGCGGCGAGAGCGGGGACGGGCCCGGCGGCAAGTGGACCGACGCGGGGATGCTGCAGCTGCTGGAGCCCTTCGCCGGCCAGCGAGGGCGGGTCATCCGCCTGGTGGAGCGGGCCGCGTCCCAGTGCCTGGCCCCCCGGGCCCCTCGACGAGCCCCTCGGGCGGCCCTGTCGGCGCATCGCTACTGGT
>JACCVM010000072.1 GCA_013698135.1 Euzebyaceae bacterium
GGCTACCTCGGCTACAGCGCGATGCGCTCAGCCCGCGTCGCCGAGGATCGCGCAGAGGAGCTGGCAGCGCGCGTCCGTGATTTGGAGATCTTGAACGCGCTGAGCGTCGAGCTGCTGTCCACTCGTCGTGCCGACGACGTGACCGCCATCGCCAGCTCCGGACTCGCGCGCGCCCTCGACTTCCACGACGTCGAGGTGAGGCTGGATGGCAGCGTTGCGTCGCACTTGCGGGCGATCAAGGTGCCGGGGGTGGAACCGGCAGCCATCGGGGTGCCCACCGATCTGCCCGACCGCTCGCTCGCCGTCGTGGAGGCGGCGGCGGCGCTGCTCGGCATGGCGCTGCAACGCCTCGAGCTGGAGTCTGAGGTGGCGGCGGGCCAGCGCGCTCGTGTGGCGCTGTCAGGCCAGATCTTGGAGGAGGGCACCCGCGAGCGCAGCCGCATCGGCCTGGAGATCCACGACGAGGTGCTTCCGTATCTGGCTGCTGCCGAGATCCAAGCCGACAATGTCCGGTCTGCGATGATCGGCGGTGACCCCGACCGTGCTGATCGGCTCGTTTCGCTGACTCGGGATGCCGTAGCTGGAGGCGTGGTACGGCTGCGCGAAGTGCTCGAGGCGCTCCGCCGGCAGGTGGTGGTCCCGGGTGGCCTGTGCCAGGGGTTGACCGAAACGTTGGATGAGCTGCGACTGACGACCGGCATCGAACCCAACCTCGTGACCCCGAAGCCGATGCCCGGGCTGCCGCTGGCCGTGGAGATCATCGTCTTGGAGCTGGTGCGCGGTTGTCTGACCAACGTTGCCCGGCATGCCAACGCGACGTACGTTGAAGTGCGCATCGAGACCAAAAAGGACGTTTTGGTGGCAAAGGTGTGTGACAATGGGCAGGGTTTTGATCAACAGCGCGTGCCGGCCGGCCATCACGGCCTGCAGCTGATGGCGCAACGTCTCGAGTTGGCACGCGGTAGGTTCGCCGTTGACAGCGCGCCGGGCTCAGGCACGCGCGTGGTCTTGGAGGTACCCCTATGAGTGACCTACGCACCGCCCTGGAGGCGACTCCCGCCCCGGCCGCGACCCTCGCCAGCGAACGGCCGGTAATCCGTGTGGTCATCGCCGAGGATCACGGCGTCGTGGCGGACGGCGTCGCCACGATGCTGTCGTTCGAGGACGACATGGAGGTCATCGCCATCGTCACCTCCGGCGAGGACCTCATCGAGAAGGCCACGCAGGAGGTTCCCGACGTTGCGCTCGTCGACGTCAACCTCATCGGGATGGATGGACTGTCGGCCGTGCGCGAGATCGGCGCCAAAGGCCTGCCGACCCGAACGATGGCGTTGACCATGTTCACCGACCATGACACGGTGACACGCGCCGTGGCGGCTGGGGTGGCGGGCTACCTGCCCAAGAACGTGCGGCGACAAGAGCTGGTGCAGGCCGTGCGCGCCGTCGCCTCCGGCAAGGGCTTCCTGCATCCCGATGTCACGCGTCCGTTCCTGGAGCGCGTGGGGCCGCTGGCGATGCACGCCGGGTTGCAGCCCCTGTCACGACGCGAACAAGAGGTGCTCGAGGAGCTGGCCACGGGCAAGTCGACCCACGAGATCGCCGAGAGCCTCGGCTTGGGTGACGAAACCGTCAAGAGCCACCTGTCACGGATCTACCACAAGCTCAAGGCCACCGACCGCGTCCAGGCTGTGGTCATCGCGATGCGCCACGGCTTGGTCCGCTGACGCGTTCAGGTTGAGCCGAACGCTGCCGGTCCGAGCGCCCACTGCGTCGGGGCATGAAAAAGGACACCGTCTGCGGGGGGAGGGGGCGGGAACCCGCCCCCCGCATGGTGCCTCGAAGTACGGACAATGTTCCCCTCGGTCCGGGACTCTGAACCTCTATCGCCGGATTTTTTCCTCACCGGCGCCGCAGCACGACACTGGCCGCCCCGAGGCCGCACATTCCGTGGACCCCGCCACCGGGTGGGGTGGACGACGAGCACAGGTAGAGGCTGCGGTCGGGCGTGCTGTACGGAGGCCACCGCGGCGTCGGCCGGGTGAACAGCTGACCGAAGTCGGAGATGCCGCCGTTGATGTCGCCGCC
>JACCVM010000080.1 GCA_013698135.1 Euzebyaceae bacterium
GGCCTGCGTGGCTGGCCGCGCGCCTTGGCGGGATTGCCATCGGTGGGCTCGCCGGCGTGGTCGCCTTTGCCGTGCTGGCGTCGGCGGTCAGCCGCCCGGCGCTGTCCAGCGCCACCGAGGTGCTCGACGTCCGCCTGGACATCCCGGAGAACGCGAGCCTGCCGGCGCTTGACGAGCGGTCGGTGATCTACGCCGGCGATGACAGCGTCCTGGCCGTGGTCGACCGCGAGGTCAGCCGCCGGTCACTGCCGCTCAAGCGCATTCCCAAGCTGGTGCGCAACGCCGTGGTCACGGCCGAGGACCGCAAGTTCTGGGAGCACGACGGCTACGACATCGAGGGCATCGGTCGCGCGGCGGTGGCCAACCTGCGCGCCGGCGGCGTCGAAGAGGGTGGCTCCACCATCACCCAGCAGCTGGCCAAGAGCGCGGTCGGTCAGGACCGTACCCTGGAGCGTAAGTTGTCCGAGCTGCTCTACGCGGTGGCGCTGGAGGAGCGTTTCACCAAGGGCGAGCTGCTCGAGCGCTACCTGAACCAGACCTACTTCGGCGCTCGCGCCTACGGTGTCGCCGCGGCCGCTGAGGAGTTCTTCCGGCGTCCCGTGACCAAGCTCAAGGCCCAGCAGGCCGCGTTGATGGCGGCGATGATCCGCTCGCCGAACACCGCCGACCCGCGCGACCGGCCGGTCCTGGCTCGCAAGCGGCGCAACTTGGTGCTGCGCGCCATGGTCGACGAGGGCTACCTGAAGCGGCGTCAGCTGCCTCGGCTCTTGCGTAGCCCCCTTGGCGTCGTCGAGTCGCGCCAACGGGCCAAGCGCGAGCCGCACGTGTTGGATGCCACCCGCCGGGAGCTGCTGACGCTCAAGGCCCTGGGCAAGACCCGTCGGCAACGCGAGCGTGCCCTGTACTACGGCGGCCTGCGGATCACCACCACGCTGGACCCCGAGATGCAGCGCGACGCCGAAGAAACGATCGCCGAGTACCTGCCCTACTCCGCGCCCACGGGCGCGATCGCCACCGTGGAGCCGCGCACCGGCGAAATCAAAGCCATCGCCAGCGGGTTGGGCTACACCGATCTGGAATACGACCTGTCGACGCAGGGGCGCCGCCAGCCGGGCAGCTCGTTCAAGCCCTTCGTCTACGCCGAGGCGCTGCGCGAGGGCTTCCCCCTGGAGATGGCGCTGTCGGGACGCAGCCCGGCCTACTTCGAGAATGTGCCGCAGTGGTCGCAGGACGCCATCGACGACCCGACCCCTGGCGTGCAGAACTACGGCGGCGCCAGCTACGGCACGTTGGACATGCCCAGTGCGCTGCAGAACTCGGTCAACACCGCCGCCGCCCAGCTGACGATCATCGTCGGTGAGCGGCGGGTGGTGCGGCTGGCCGACCGCATGGGCGTCGACATGGAGGAGGCCACCGGTGACGACTACGGGCCGGCGATCGGGTTGGGCGGGTTGACCTTCGGCACGACGCCGCTGGAGATGGCCTCGGCGTACGCGGTGTTCGCCAACGAGGGCAAGCGCGTGCAATCGCATCTGATCGCCAAGGTGACCGACGCGCAGGGCAAGGTGCTGTACGAAGCCAAGCCCAAGCCCAAGCAGGTGCTCAAGCCGGTGGTCAACGCCGCCATGGTCGAGATGATGCGCGGCGTCGTCACCGGCGGCACCGGCGCCGGCGCGGCACTGCCCAGCTGGGAGGTCGCCGGCAAGACCGGCACCACGACCGACAACGCCGACGCCTGGTTCGTCGGCTACACCCCGGTGCTGTCGACGGCGGTATGGATGGGCCACGCCGAGGGGCAGGTGACCATGCCCGGCATGACGGGCGGGTCCACGCCCGCCTCGATGTGGAACGCCTACATGGGCCGGGTCTTGGAGGGCCGTGAGGTCAAGTACTTCCCGTCGGTGGACTTGGCCGCGCTCGACGAGATCAGTGGCAGCCAATCCGTCACCATCCCCGACGTGCGCAGCATCGCCGAAGGCGACGCGCTCAGCGCCCTCGGCGAGCGGAAGCTGATCGGCGCGGTGCAGGTGGAAGACAGTTACTCGTCCGCCGGGACGGTGCTGTGGCAGAGCCCGGAGCCTGGGTCCTCCGCACAGGCCGGCGACACCGTCTACATCGGCGTGTCCAGCGGAACGCCGCCGCCTCCGCCGAAGCCTGACCCGGAACCGGAGCCAAAGCCGAAGCCGAAGCCCGACCCTGAACCGGAGCCCGACCCTGAACCGGAGCCTGACCCCCCCGACGAGCCGGACGAGGGTGATGGCAGTGAGGGCGGCGGCGGGAACGGCGGCGGCTAGCCGGCCCCGCCCGCCGGACGGCGCTACACGGCGCTACATCGAGGCGATCAGCTTATCGACCCGCTCGTCGCTGTGGCGGAACGGGTCCTTGCACAACACGGTGCGCTGCGCCTGGTCATTGAGCTTGAGGTGGACCCAGTCGACCGTGAAATCGCGGCGCTTGCGCTTGGCCTGGCGGATGAACTCACCACGCAGCCGCGCTCGCGTCGTCTGCGGCGGGGTGTCGCGCGCCTCGTCGATCTCGGCATCCGAGGTGATGCGGTCAACCTTGCCGCGCCGCTGCAGCAGGTAGTACAGCCCGCGCTGGCGGTTCACATCGTGATACTGCAGATCGAGCATGGCGATACGCGGGTGGCTCAACGGCACGTCGTGGCGCCGCCGGTAGTCCTCGATGAGGTGGTACTTTGCCACCCAGTCACACTCGCGTGACAGCTTCAGCGGGTCGTCGGACAGCGTGGTCAGGATCCGGCCCCATTCGGCCAGGACTCGGTCCGTCTCGGGGTCGGAGCCAGTGTTCTCGATGAACTGGCTGACCCGCGAGAAGTACTCCTGCTGGATCTCCAGCGCGCTCATCTCGCGGCCGCCGACCAGTTTGACCCGGCGCTTGCAGGTCATGTCGTGGCTGATTTCGCGGATCGCGCGGATCGGATTGTCCAGGGTCAGATCCCGCATGACGGTGCCCGCCTCGATCATCCGCAGCACCAGGTCGCAGGTGGCGATCTTGAGCCACACCGTGGACTCGCTCATGTTCGAGTCGCCCACGATCACGTGCAGCCGGCGGTAGCGCTCGGCGTCGGCGTGTGGCTCGTCGCGGCTGTTGATGATCGGCCGGCTGCGCGTGGTCGCCGAGCTCAGGCCCTCCCAGATGTGCTCGGCGCGCTGCGAGATGGAGTACACCGCGCCCCGCGGGGTCTGCAGCACCTTGCCGGCACCGGCGAACAGCTGGCGCGTCACCAGGAACGGGATCAGGGTGTCGGCCAGCTTCTGGAACTCCCCGAAGCGTGCGACCAGGTAGTTCTCGTGGCTGCCGTAGGAGTTGCCGGCCGAGTCGGTGTTGTTCTTGAACAGGTAGATCTGGCCCGCGATGCCCTCCTCGTGGAGGCGCTGCTCGGCCTGCTCGACGAGCGCCTCGAGGATGCGCTCCCCCGCCTTGTCATGGGTCACCACGCCGTGCACCGAGTCGCACTCGGGCGTCGCGTATTCCGGGTGGGAGCCGACGTCGAGATACAGGCGGGCGCCGTTCTCCAGGAACACGTTGGACGAGCGGCCCCACGACACCACGCGGCGGAACAAGTACCGCGCCACCTCGTCCGGGGACAGCCGCCGCTGACCTCGGAAGGTGCACGTCACCCCGTACTCGACCTCGATGCCGAAGATGCGACGGTCCACTCCTGCTGCGCCTTCCTGCGGGCGAGGACCAAGTGTACGGTTCCGCTAGAAACCGATCGGAGCTGCCATGGACGACCGCGAGATCCTCGCCCGCATCCACGCCTTGGTCGCCGAGGAGGACGATCTGCACGAGCGCGGCGTCGGCACCACCCTCGAACAGGACGAGCAGCGCCGACTCGACGAGCTGGAGCAAGGTCTGGACGTGTGCTGGGACCTCCTGCGGCAGCGACGTGCGCGGCGAAACGCCGGTCTGGATCCCGACGAGGCGGCGCCGCGGCCCGTCGACACCGTCGAGGAGTACCGCCAGTAACAGCCAGCTTGATGGCTGCGCCGAGCGTCTGTAGGTACGGGACGGGACGGCTGGAATATCCTCAAGCGCTCAACAGTTCGACGTCTTCAGGAACTTCGATCCCTGGAGACCCAATCGTGGCGACGGACACCCGAGCCCTTCCCCTCCTTCCGCTGACGACCGGTGTCGTCCTGCCCGGCATGGTCGTGCCGGTCGGCGTCACCTCCCCCGAGGCCCAAGCCGCGGCGGACGCCGCTGGCCGCGCCGACGGCAAGCTGCTGCTGCTCCCGCACTTGGACGACCGCTACGCCACGGTGGGCACCGTGGCCCAGGTCGAGGAAGCCGGCGCCCTGCCCGACGGCACCCGAGCTGTCCTGGTGCGAGGCCTGCACCGTGCGGTGGTCGGTGCCGGCGTGGCCGGACCGGACACCGCCACCTGGATCGAGGTGGACCAGGCCCCAGAGCCTGCCGCCACGCCTCGCGCCACGCAGCTCGCCCGCGAATACCGCGCGGCCGTCGAGGCGGTGCTGGAGTTGCGCGGCGGTCGCGGCGTCGCCGAGGCCCTGCGCGGCGTTACCGAACCGGGCGCGCTGGCGGACACGGCGGCGTTCATCCCCGACCTCGATCTCGCCCAGCGCGTCCAGATCCTGGAGACGCTCGACGTCGAGGCGCGCCTCGAGCTGGTGGTGGGTTGGGCCCGTGAGCTGCTGGCCCAGCTGCAGGTCCGCCGTGACATCGAATCCGACGTCGCCGAGGACCTGACCAAGGCGCAGCGCGAGCATGTCCTGCGCCAGCAGATGGCCGCCATCCGTCGGGAGCTCGGCGACAACGACGACAACGGCGCCGACGGCTACCGCGCACGGCTGGACGAGGCCGACCTGCCCGAGGCGGTCCGCACTGCGGCGGAGCGTGAGCTGGACCGGCTGGAGCGCGCCGGCGAGCAGGGTCCGGAGGCCGGCATGATCCGCACCTGGCTGGACCTGGTGTGTGACCTGCCGTGGCACACGCGCACCGTCGACAACCTCGACGTGGCTGCCGCCCGCGAGGTCCTCGACGCCGACCACACGGGTCTAGGCGACCCCAAGGACCGCATCCTGGAGCACCTCGCCGTGCGCAAGCTGCGCGCCGACCGCGGCCTTGAGCCGTCGGCCGGCCGTGGCAGCGGCACCATCCTCGCGCTGGTCGGGCCGCCCGGGGTCGGCAAGACGTCGCTGGGTGAGTCGGTGGCGCGCGCCCTCGGCCGCAAGTTCGTGCGTGTCGCCCTCGGCGGCATCCGTGACGAGGCCGAGATCCGCGGTCACCGCCGCACCTATGTCGGTGCGCTGCCTGGCCGGATCGTGCGCGGCCTCAAAGAGGCCGGTGCCGCCAACCCCGTGTTCCTGCTGGACGAGGTTGACAAGGTCGGAGCCGACTGGCGGGGCGATCCCTCGTCGGCGCTGCTGGAGGTCTTGGACCCGGCGCAGAACCACACCTTCCGGGACCACTACCTGGAGCTGGACCTCGACCTGTCCGACGTGCTGTTCATCGCGACCGCCAACGTCTTGGAGTCCATCCCTGGCCCGCTGCTGGACCGCATGGAGGTCATCCGCCTCGACGGCTACACCGACGACGAGAAGGTGACCATCGGCCGCGACCACCTGCTGGCCCGCCAGCTGGAACGCGCCGGGCTGACGCCCCACGAGCTGTCGCTGACCGCTGCAGCCCTGCACCGGATCGTCGCCGACTACACCCGGGAGGCGGGGGTCCGCACGCTCGAGCGCGAGCTCGGCCGGCTGATCCGCAAGGTCGCGACCCGCATCGCCGCCGGGGACGCCACCGCCCCCATCACCGTCGACTCCGATGACGTCGCCGGCTACCTCGGCCGGGCCCGCTTCTGGCACGAGGCCGCAGAGCGGACCGCCGTGCCGGGCGTCGCCACGGGCCTTGCGGTGACGGGAGCCGGTGGAGATGTCCTGTTCATCGAGGCGACCACCATGGACGGCGACCCTGGTCTCACGCTGACCGGGCAGCTCGGCGACGTCATGAGCGAGTCGGCGCGCATCGCGCTGTCCTACGTCCGTGCCCACCACGACGAGCTGGGCGTGCCGGCCTCCGCGCTGGAACGGCGGCATCTGCACGTGCACGTGCCCGCCGGCGCGGTGCCCAAGGACGGACCCTCGGCTGGGGTGACCATGACCACCGCGCTGGTGAGCCTGCTCACCGGGCGGCCGGTGCGCTCCAGTGTCGGCATGACCGGCGAGGTCACGCTGTCGGGCCGCGTGCTGCCGATCGGCGGCGTCAAGCAGAAGGTGCTGGCCGCGCACCGCGCCGGTCTCACCGAGGTCGTGCTGCCGGAGCGCAACGGTCCCGACATCGATGACGTCCCCGAGCACGTGCGTGCGGCGATGACGTTCCACCTCGCCGCCGAGGTCGGACAGGTGCTGGAAGCCGCGCTGGAGCCGGCAGCGCTGCCCGCCGCGGCCTGAGCCTTCGCGCGACCATGTGGATCCGACCGCGCCGGCGACGGAAGCGGCACACGGTTCGCGCACGCAGGCCAGTGGCTAGGGGATGCCGGCGAGACGCCTGGCGGTGGTCGCGTTCGGCGCCAAGCCCATGCGCACGCCCCTGGTGTCGCAGGCGTAGGCCAGCACGTCGCGGTCGCCGCTGAGCAGCCCTTCTCCGGCGCTGCGCCCGTCGGCCACCTCGGCGTACCACTGGGGCAGCGCGGAGCAGGCTTCGTCGGCGTCGGCCGGCGTGTCGAACGCCAGCGCGAGTCCCACCGCCGTGTCGGAGTCGCGCGTCCAGGAGCGCACCTGCCCGCCTCCCCAGCCGTCGCTGACCTGGACGGCGGTCTCCGAGCCGAGGTCGGCGAACAGTTCGACGAGGTCGAACTCGCCGAAGTCGTAGGTTTGTGACGCCGACCAACCGTCGCCAGGTCGTCCGGGCACGGCGACCTTGAGCGCGGGCTCGTCGTCGGCGTAGGCCTCGGGGTGCAGGATCTGCTCGGTGGTATCAGGAGGCCGCTCGAAGGCGGCGTCGACCGCCTCGTATCCGCCGGTGGCGTGCAGCTGGGCGACGAAGGCCGCGCCGCGCAGGTAGGGAAAGAACAACGCCTCTCGCAGGTAGCGGGGAGCGCGCTCCAGTGCGCTGCCCCCGCCCCCCGCCTCCAGCTGGGCCTGTGCCTGCTCGCTGTCGTCGAGGTGGCGAGCGGTCCACAGCTGACCGGTGAGGACGGCGTCGCCTTCGATCAAGGCCAGCAGCGCCAGCGAGGCGTCGTCATCGTCCTCCACGGCGCGGCGCAGTCGCTGCAGGTCGAACGACTGGTCCTGCAGCGCATGCGTGATCTCGTGTGCAGCGGTAACCCGCCCGGCGGAATCCAGCTCGTCGGGCTCGCCACTCACGTAGAAGGTCTTCTCGTCGGGGACGTAGACCCCGCGGACCTGCTCGCGATACAGATCTTCCAGCAGCCCCGACAGGTCCAGGTCGGCCGGCGCGAGGCGCAGCGCCACCAGGAGCCGCTGGTCGGCCTCAGTCTCGCGCCGATCGGTCTCGGCGAAGCCCAGCTCGCTGACCTTGTCGGCCAGCGCCTGCGAGCCGACCACCCTGGCGCGGACGCGCCGTTGGAGCGGCAGCTCACGGATGGCGGCGACCTGCTCGCTGAGCTGGCCGAACCCGGCGGTGTCCTGCCCCGGTGGCGGCTCGACCGCGCCACTGGGCGACTCGCTTGACCCTGGCTCGCGGGACTCCGGCTCGCTGGGCGACCCTGCTCTAGACGTCGACCCATCGCCGGCGGCCGCCGGCGGGGTGGCGACAGCGCCGTCGGGCGTGGACGCCTCCTGCCTCGGTGACGCGACGCACGCGCCTACCGCAGCCGCGACCAAGACCATGGCGACAGCCGCCACCAGCGGCAACCCGTCGCGCCACGGCCGCAGTCCGCCCGCTAGTGGGTGGTCATCCAAGCGCTGCGGCGATGTCGGCGTCGGTCAGCCGCACGAACTTGCGCCGTCCCCGGTCGTGGTCGAGGCCGGCGACCTCCAGGCGGTCGTGAGGGATCTCCCGCTTCTCGGCGGCACCCAGTGACTCGCGGGCCAGCCCCAGGGCCTCGTCTCGGCTCAGACCCTCCCGGAACCGCTCGCCCACGTGGGTCGTCAACGCCTCGGCGGTCCCGCCGATGGCGACGTAGCCGTGCTCGTCGGTGATCGAGCCGTCGTAGAGGATGTGGTACAGCTCGACATCGTCGGCGTGGATCTCGGCGACCAGCAGCTCGACCTCGAACGGCTTGGCGCTCTCGGTGAACGCCGCCCCCAGGGCGTTTGCGTAAGCGTTGGCCAGCGAGCGGCCGGTCACGTCCTCGCGGGCGTACTGGTAGCCCTTGACGTCGGCGAGGCGGATGCCGGCGACTCGCAGCTGCTCGTACTCGTTGTACTTGCCGACCGCGGCGAAGGCGATCCGGTCGTAGATCTCGCTGACCTTGTGCAGGGTCGCCGAGGGGTTCTCCGCCACGAACAGCACGCCGTTGTCGTACTCGATCGCCACCACGGACCGCCCTCGGCTGATGCCTTTGCGGGCATAGTCAGCCCGATCCTTCATCTGCTGTTCGGGTGAGACGTACGGCATCATCGCCACGGCGGTGAACTCCTCGCGAGGTTGGCGTGGGTGGGGTGCAGCGTCCTAGCTCTGCTACAGGCGGCGGTCGGCGATCACGGACTGCACGCGTTCGGCCACCGTGGAGTCGTCCAGCTCCCCGTAGCCCTCGGCGTCGATGACGGCCACGAGTGGGTAGATGCCGCGCACCAAGTCCGGGCCGCCGGTGGCCGAGTCCTCGTCGGCGGCGTCCCACAGCGCCTCGATGACCATGCCGACGGCGGCGTCGCGGTCAAGGCCCTCGCGGAACCGTGCCTTCAGCGAGCCGCGGGCGTCGCGGCCGCCCGAGCCGGCGGTGGCGAAGCGGCGCTCCTCGTAGCGGCCGCCGGCGGCGTCGAACTCGTAGATTCTCGCGATGTGGTCCCGAGGGTCGAAGCCGGCGAACAGCGGCACCACCACGAGTCCCTGCATCGCCAGCGGCAGGTTGGCCCGCACCATCTGCGCGAGCTTGTTGGCCTTGCCCTCCAGTGACAGGGGACCGCCCTCGACTTTCTCGTAGTGCTCGAGCTCGGTGGCGAAGATCTTGGCCATCTCCATCGCCGGTCCGGCGGCACCGGAGATGCCCACCGCCGACCAACCGTCGGCCTCGAAGACCTTGCGCATGTCCCGCTTGGAGATAATGTTGCCGGCGGTAGCCCGGCGGTCCCCCGCGATGACCACTCCACCCGAGAAGGTCAGGGCGACGATGGTGGTGCCTTCCACGTGGTCGATCGGCGTGGATGAGAACGCCGCCTCGAACGCGGCAGGCAAGCGCCGGCGCAGCAGCGCCGAAAAGCTAGGACCGTCCAGGTCGAACGGGTCGGAGAAGGTGTTCTGCACGCCGCTGCCTTCGCTGGTCGGTGGTCGTCGAGTCGGCCGGTTGGGCACTGCACCCGGGTCCACAGCCTGGCGCGACCGGCTTGGCGATGGTAGGTGCTGGCCGGACGGCACGCACGGCGGCGCCCGCCAGCATCACCCGAGTGTCACCCGAGGGACAGGCTCGGCTGGGAGACTCGGTCGTCCACGTCGTACACAAGCCGGTCACCGTCGCGGCGCACTCCGTCGGTCGGCCCGTGGGGTGTCAGGCGGCCGTTCTGCAGCAGGTGAACGACCTCGGCGCCGTGCAGCAGGACGGCGGCGTCGGCGAGCAACCGCCGGTGGCAGCGCCACCACAGGCTTTCCGAGCACAGCACCGCGGTGGTCGCCTGCTCGGCGTCGGCGAGAACCGCCTGTAGCGCGGCGGTGAACGCTGGTGTTCGCATGTGCGCGGCGTAGCCGCGGAAGCTCGCGTTTCGCAGGGCCTGGTCTGGCGAGTCGCTCGGGACGCCTCGCCGGCCGCCGAGATCTTCAGCCCAGCGGTAGGCCACGCCGACGTCGGGCAACCACTGTTGCAAGACTTCGCGGGCGACGTGAGGGTGCCGGCGACTGCCGGGGTAGCGGCGGACGTCGACCAGGCGCTGCACCCCGGCGCCGCTCAGCAGGCCTGCGAGGTCGGGTTGCTCCATGGTCCCGTGCCCAATGGTCAGCAGCCGGGCCACCAACGCGTCCGTCTGGTCGTGTGGACGAGCCGCCGTCGCTGGGCTACTCGCCGCCCTTCTGCACGTAGTTCTTGACGAACTCCTCGGCGTTTTCCTCCAGCACTTCGTCGATCTCGTCGAGCAGGTCGTCCACGTCGGAGGTGTCGACCGCCTCGGCGGCCTGCGGTGCCTCTTCGTCGTCGGCCTGCTCCTGCTTGGAGCGCTGTTTGCGCACCTGGCCACCGTCGCTCATGTGTGCTCCCCTGTCGAGGCGTTGCCAGCAGTGTATCGGCGCCTCCCGCCGCCAACTGTGCGCCTACGCCGCCGCCGGCGCAGCCGGGTGCCCACGATGTCGCGGTTTCCACGCTGCTGTGCGCCTACGCCGCCGCCGGCGCGGCTGGATGCACACGATGTCTGTCCACAGTCGCCGCCACTTGTCGACTGGCAGAAGGCAAACCGGATGCACGCTGGCGGGCATGGACGGCTGGGCAGGGGTCAATTCCCGCGGCGGGCAGCAGTACGGCGCGCTGCATGTCCGCGACGGGCGGCCGCATGGGATCTCGGAGGACGCCGTGTTGGCGCGTGCGAAGCGTGAGGGATGGCGGCGGCCTCACCTTGGCGTCGTGCTGCTCCCGGGCGCTGCGGATTGCTACGAGCAGCGGGTCAGTGCCGCGATCCAGGCGGTGGGCGGCCGAGCTGCGGCGGCGCGATGGTCTGCCCTGTACTTGCACGACATCATCGACAAGCCGCCGCCCTTCGTGCATACCGGATCGCTCACCCCAACATGGCAGGCGGTCCCGCGCTCGACCGTGCGCTCGCTGACGTGTCCGAGGAGCTCGCCGACTCGTCGTTCGAATACGCCATGCGCGACCTGTACCGCGGCGGCGGGCTGCGGCCTTACCGCAGCCCGTTTCCGTTCCGCTGCCCGGATGGTGTGGTGATCCGCCTCGACGTCGCCTTCCCATGGGCATGGGTCGCGACCGAGTGCGACACCCGAGGGTTTCACAGCGACGTGGCGCCGTTCAATGCCGACCGAGTGCGCTGGTCACAGGCGATTCAGGGCGGTTGGGCCCTGACCTGGGCGACCTGGGATCGCCTGGAGCGCGACCCTGCGGGCCTGTTGGCCGACGTGCGGGCACTCCTGGCCCGGGCTGACCGATCCCGGCCGCCCGCTATGCCCGCCCTATGACGCCCGCCGAGCGTCCCTCGTGTGCCGCTGCCGCCGCCGGCGCGGTCGGATGCACACGACCGGGTTATGGGCCGGGGGCAGGCGGGCGAAGGGCTAGGCCTGCAGGGCTTCGAGGAGCTCGGCGGCGGTGGCGCACCGGTCGATCAGCGCCTCGGTGGCCTCCCGACCGCCGCGCGCCGGGTCCATCATCGGCACGCGCTGGAGGGTGTCGCGACCGACGTCGAAGATGATGGAGTCCCACCCCGCCGCGGCGACCTGGTCGCGGTACTTGTCCAGGCAGCGGCCACGGAAGTAGGCGCGGGTGTCATCGGGCGGATTGGTCATCGCGTGCTGCACCTCGGACTCCGCGACGAGCCGCTCGACGCGACCGCTGGCAGCCAGGCGGTTGTACAGCCCCTTGTCGCGGCGCACGTCGTGGTACTGCACGTCGATCAGCTTGAGCTTGTCGTCGTCCCAGGCCAGGCCGTCACGGTCGACGTAGCGGCACAGCAGGCGGTACTTGGTCACCCAGTCCACGATCCCGTCCAGCGACATCGGGTCGTCCTCGAGCGACGTGAGCACGCGCTCCCACCAGATCACCACGTCGTTCGCCCAGGACGGCGCACCTCGCTCCTCGGCGTACTT
>JACCVM010000092.1 GCA_013698135.1 Euzebyaceae bacterium
GGCGGCCCGCCACGTGGCATCGGGGCGCGTGCGCGGCCACCTGCTCAATCAGTTCTCGATGTCGGAGCACCTTGGCCGCCTGCGCGTGGCGACCACGGACGGTGCGCCGTGGACGAGCGGGGGTTCGCAGAGCTTCGTCACGGTGCTGGAAGCGCGAGGCGGTCGGCTTCGCCAGGTCGGTGTGGTCGGAGGCCTCGGCCGCGGCGAGCGCATCTACTCGGTGCGCTTCCTCGGCGACCTCGGCTACGTCGTGACGTTCCGCCAGACCGACCCGCTGTACACCATCGACTTGAGCGACCCGGGCGCTCCCCGTGTCGCCGGTGAGCTCAAGATTCGCGGCTACTCGGCCTACCTGCACCCCGTGGACGATGACCTGCTGCTCGGCGTCGGCCAGGACGCCACCGTCAGGGGCCGAACGCTCGGGACGCAGCTGTCGCTGTTCGACGTGTCGGATCCGGCCGCGCCGGCCAAGGTCGCGCAGACCAAGCTACCCGGCAGCAACAGCGAAGCCGAGTACGACCACCGGGCGTTCCTGTACTGGCCGGCGACCCGGCTGGCCGTCGTGCCGGTCGAGTCGTTCAGCTTCGACCGCGCGACCCGCAGGGAGCGCCACATCGCCGAGGCCCGTGGCTTCGCAATCCGTGGCGGCGCCATCTGGAACGTTGGCCGCATCAGCCATGCCCCCGCAGCCGCGCGTCAGGCCTGGAACGCCCAGATCCGCCGCTCGCTGGTCGTCAGCGACACCTTGGTGACGGTCTCCGAACGGGGCCTGATGGTCAGCGACCTGGCCACCTTCGCGGAACGGTCCTTCGTACGCTTCACCTGAGCGGGCTTGCGCGGGACTACCGCTCGCGCTGACCGCCGCCGGCCAGCGCACGGCTGCTCTCCTCCCGCGCCGACACCCACTTGGCATGCCTGCGAGATCAGGCCTATCGAATGCCAGGCGGCCATGCTCATGACGGATCTACGAAGTTCTGGAAGTAGCGGCTGGCGGTTGGACCGCGCTGACCCTGGTACTTGCTGCGCAGGTCGTGGCTGCCGTAAGGCCGCTGCGCGGGGGTGGACAACTTGAAGAAGGCGAGCTGCCCGATCTTCATTCCGGGGTAGATGGCGATGGGGAGGTTCGCCACGTTGGACAGCTCCAGCGTCAGCCAACCGTCCCAGCCGCAATCGACGAAGCCCGCGGTGCTGTGAATCAGCAGTCCCAGGCGTCCCAGCGACGACTTGCCCTCAAGCCTCGCGACGAGGTCGTCGGGCAGCGTGACACGCTCGAAGGTGCTGCCGAGCACGAACTCCCCGGGGTGCAGGATGAATGCCTCGTCCTCGGCGACTTTGACGAGTTCGGTGAGGTCGGGCTGGTGCTCCCGCACATCGATGAACGGGTGCCGGTGGTTGGCGAACACCCGGAAGCTCGAGTCGACGCGGACGTCGACGCTGGACGGCTGGATGGCCCCTTCGCCCAGCGGATCCACCACGATGCGCCCAGCTTCGATGGCCTCGCGGATGCTGCGGTCGGACAGGATCATCGGGCCGCTCCCCTCCGTCAACCAGCAGCGGGTTGGCCTCGCCAACGATGCCGGCTCAGCCGCGGCCGTCCCGGCCTTCGGGGCCCTTCCGCAGGTGAAGCGCAATGCTAGAACACGAACTGCTCACCCCCAAGGGAGGCTTCCAGCCAGCAACCACCCACCCTGCCCACCGGTGTCGCGACTTTGTCAACGCAGGCGCGACAAAGTCGCGGGACCCGGGAGTCGAGTCGAGGAAGGTCCAAGACTGCCGTGACGAACTCGTAACGGCGGACGGGTACATCCAGCGGTACCGTCGAAGCCGAGATCGCCGACCTCGGAGGAAGCATGTTCGGACGCACCAAGACCCGCATGATCGCCGACGACGACGCCCTGCCGGGGCGCGACACGCCGGTCGCCGTGCCGGCCAAGCACTTCGTCAACGGCCACCCGCTGACCCCGCCGTTCCCCGACGGCATGCAGGAGGCGGTGTTCGGAATGGGCTGCTTCTGGGGTGCCGAGCGGATCTTCTGGCAGCTGGATGGTGTCTGGACGACCGCAGTCGGCTACGCCGGCGGACCGACGCCGAACCCGACGTACAATGAGGTCTGCTCAGCGCGCACCGGCCACGCCGAGGTGGTGCTCGTCGTCTTCGATCCCGAGATCATGTCCTACGACGAGTTGCTGAAGGTGTTCTGGGAAGGCCATAACCCGACGCAGGGCATGCGCCAAGGCAACGACGTCGGCACGCAGTACCGCTCAGCGGTGTACGCCAGCGACGACGCGCAACGCGCTGCCGCCGAGGCGTCCCGCGACCGCTACCAGGCCGTGCTCGATCGTGCCGGCCACGGGCCGATCACCACCGAGATCGCCGACGCCCCACGGTTCTACTACGCCGAGGACTACCACCAGCAGTACCTGGCCAAGAACCCCGGTGGCTATTGCGGTATCGGCGGTACCGGCGTGTCCTGCCCCGTCGGAGTTGCCGCCAGCGACTGAACTTCCGCAACGACCGCCGCGGGTCCCCGCCGATTGCCCGTAGAAGCGCCAGACCCGTATCATGCGGGGCCGCTGCTGCGGGTGTAGTTCAATGGCAGAACACGAGCTTCCCAAGCTCGCAACGGGGGTTCGATTCCCCTCACCCGCTCCAAGCAAAGACCCAGGTGAGAGATGGTTTGCCGGTAGCGTCGCCTTCTTGTTGCCAGCGGTGCTGATCTCATACGGCGTTCATTCGTCATCCTCCGTGCTCTCGAGGACGTCCTCGCCGGGATCCTCGGACGGGCCGAAGACCATCTCCATGAACCGCTCTGCGGCCGCGGGCTGCATCCCCGGCATCACGTGCGCGTAGATGTCGAAGGTGAACGCGGAGCTATCGCCTGTCGCTCGGGCTGACGCCTGCCGCCACGCCGGCGACCTCCGCCTTAAGGCCGCTCGGGAAGGCACCCCTCCTCGCGCACGGCAGGTCGATGGTATGGTGTCGCCACATGGCCACCAGAATGCAGGTCACCTTCGATCGCGAGCAGCATCGCCTGGCCGCTGCCAAGGCGGCGGTGTTGGGGGTTTCTCTCGCCGAGTACATCCGCCGCGTCGTCGCCAATGACCTCGCTGATGAGGAGGAAGCCGCAGGCAGCATCAGCGAGATCTTCGGAATCGGG